>JAGXAF010000090.1 GCA_018971675.1 Bradyrhizobium sp. | reverse complement strand
ATCACAACAATTTCAGCGACATTACCCGCGTGTATTAGCTGCATGGTCGCTGTCGTCAACCAATGCAAGCGCAGATTAAAGAGATTCCAAAATGAGGGTCCGAAGTAGCGGGAATCCAAGAATGCAGGCCGTGCACCACAGGCTTAAACGGCATGCGCTGGATCAGTTCTAAATTGGCTATAGGCTGACGGCGGCGACCGCCCCAAGAATCATCATCACGATGTCCTCGATCGTCGCCGGCAAGGATGATGCAATCGATGCCGGACCAGTTCATCCTTGATGAGTGATCTCCCAAGAGTTGGGTGACGATCCCGTACGCGTCATGGTGCGGCAGATCACGGCACTGTTCTACGAATACCAAGGCCGTACTGTTCGGCGCGACATATACGCGACATACACGCAGCCAAAGTTCGACAATATGTGCTAGATTTGCGCGAGGTGGTGGCGCGTCACGGAGGCGGGCGTGATCAGGAATTGATCGCCGAACGGCGTCTCTTGCCGGATGGCGTCCAAATGGCCCTTGGCGCAATATCGCTGCAAGGTACGGATCGTCCTCGGAAAGCCCGCGGCTTCATGGCGGGCGGCGACATCCATGATGGTGAGGGAATATTCGTCGCGCCTCGCCGCGGCTGGTCGCGACGTGTCGTCGGTCATGCAATTGATGATACTTGTGATGATACTTGGCTCGTTGGCGCCCCAACGGTTGCAGTCCGTTGGACCATCAGCGCATGATCATGAACCGAAGAGGGCAAGGAGCCCCTCCAGCAATTGATTTGGTGATGGCGGACACCCGGCGATGCGAAGGTTGACCGGGAGCACAGCATCGGCGCCGCACTCGCACGCATAGCTATCGGCGTAAAGTCCGCCGCAAGCGGCACAGTCACCAACAGCGACGACCCATTTCGGCGCCGGCATGGCGTCATAGGTACGAAGCAGTGCCTCGCGCATATTCTTTGTCACCGGTCCGGTTACGAGCAGCACATCGGCATGGCGTGGCGAGGCGACGAAACGCAACCCGAAGCGCTCGAGATCGTAATAGGGATTACTCAAGGCGTTGAGCTCGAGTTCGCAGGCGTTGCACGAGCCCGCATCGACGAGGCGCAGAGACAGGCTGCGGCCGAGTCGTCGGCGAGCTTTGACATCCAGCTCGGCGGCCATGCGAGTGATTTCCGGATCGGTCGGGATAGCCAACTTCTCGGTGAAGGGGCGGTGTGTGAGGCTTTCAAAGAGTGTCTTACGCATGGGCCGCTCTCAGAGATCGTGTCCGGAATAGGAGCAGTTGAAGGATTTGTTGCAGATCGGGAAATCGGCAACGATGTTGCCGTCGATTGCGGCTTCCAACAGCGGCCACTGGAACCAGGATGGATCGCGCAAATGGCAGCGTTCGATACGGCCAGCGGCGTCGATCCGGACCCAGATAAGAATTTCGCCGCGGAATCCTTCGACGATCGCGAGGCCCTCGCTTACGGTGTTCGCGGAACTGCCGCCGCTTTCCGTTCGGATCGGGCCATCCGGCAATTTGGCGAGGATTTGCTCGATCAGGCGGGTGGACTGCTCCACTTCGCGGATGCGTATCCAGAGACGGGCGTTCACATCGCCCGCTTCAAGCCGCGGGATTTCGAATTCGAGTTCGCCATAGGGGGGGTAGCCGGGCCAGCGTCGGGCATCACAGCGTCGGCCGGAAGCGCGGCCAACGAATCCGCTCGCGCCAAACTGCTCGGCGAGTTCCGTTGGCACGATGCCCGTTCCAACCGTACGATCCTGCAATGATGCCGTTGTATCATAAAGCTCGGTGAGCCGCTGAAAGCGAAGGCGGATATCCGCCATCAGGGTGGTGATGCGCGCCGCGCCGGCGGCGTCGATATCGGTGACAACGCCACCCGGAACGATGCGGTCCATCATCAGCCGATGGCCGAAAGAGGAAGAGGCCTCGCGCAGAACCTGCTCTCTCAAAACCGAGCAATGGGCGAGCATGATGGCGAACCCGCCATCATTGCAGATCGCGCCCACATCGCCCAGATGGTTTGCGAGGCGCTCGAATTCAGCCATGAGCGCGCGCAGCCACACGGCGCGCGCCGGTGGCGTCCAGCCAAGGGCCGCTTCTGCCGCGCGCGCAAATGCCAGGCCATAAGCGACCGTTGAATCGCCGGAGCAGCGGCACGCCAATCGCGCCGCCCGCTCCAGGTCGGCGCCTCGGAGAAGGCCTTCAACTCCCTTGTGTGTGTAGCCGAGCCGTTCCTCGAGGCGGACGACGGTGTCGCCGTCGGCGCTGATGCGGAAATGGCCCGGCTCGATGATGCCGGCGTGGACCGGGCCAACCGGCAATTGGTGAACATTTTCTCCGTCGACGGGAAGCAATTCGTATTCTTCGCTTGATCGAGTGTCGCTCCGCTGTGCGGCGAGCGGGGCATGCACTCCCCATTTGCCGTGATCAAGCCAGGGCCGAGTATCCGGCAGGCCGACCGGAACGAGCCCGAACAGATCGGCGGCAGCGCGCTCCAATCGAATCGCCGGCGGATGTACGCGCCCCAACGACGGATAGCGGCCCTCCGGGCAGGCGAGGCTCAACACCAGAATGCGGTTCGGGTCGTTGGCGTCAGCGACGGCCATATGGACGGCTTGTGATTCCCCCCAGAGCCCGAGCAGGTCGAGGGCGCGGCGGCTCAACCGACCCGCGGCTTCCGTCCAGACATCGGTCTGCACCTCTATTCTTGGCCACGGGCGATGCTCGGCAACGATGCGCCCGTCCAAACGGTCAAACGGATCAGGCAGGGATGGTTCGCGTGCTGTCATTTGAGCAAACTCGCGACATTCTGAAACCAGACGACCATGGCGCCTGGCATATAGAGCCCGCCGATCAGCACCAGGCTCAGATGCGCGAAGATCGGCAGATAGGACGCGCGCACCGGCGTTCGCGGTCCGGTGGGTTCGCCAAAGGCGAGGGAGCCCAGGCGCAGCAGCAACGCGCCGAAAGCGACCAGCAGCCCAAAAGCAGCAAGCGCGGCGAGCGCCGGAGCGCGCGCGAAGGCTGAGGTGATAACCAGGAACTCGCTCGTGAAGACGCCGAAGGGCGGCAGCCCCGCGATTGCGAGGACACTGGCAACGAGCGTCCAGCCAAGGAGGGGGTGGCTGCTCGTCAACCCATGGATATCGGCAATCTTCTGCGTGCCCTTCACCTGTGCGACATGCCCGACCGAGAAGAAGATGGCCGATTTGGTCAGGCTATGCATCGTCATTTGCAGGAGGCCCGCGAAATTGCCGAGCGGGCCGCCCATCCCAAAGGCGAAGACGATGATGCCCATGTGCTCGATCGACGAATAGGCGAACATGCGTTTGATGTCGCGGCGCCGGTAGAGCATGAAGGAGGAGAAGATCAGAGAGCCAAGACCGAGCGAGATCATCAGCGGTCCGACCGCGATCGTTCCGGGATTTGCCGCGACGATCATTTTGAACCGCAGCAGCGCGTAGAGTGCGACATTCAGCAGCAATCCCGAGAGCACGGCGGAGACCGGCGTCGGCCCTTCGGCATGGGCGTCCGGCAGCCAGGCATGCATCGGAGCCAGGCCAACCTTGGTACCGTAGCCGAGCAGGAGAAATACGAAGGCTATATTCAGCAACGAAGGGTCAAGCGTGGCGGCGTGGCGCAGCAGATTGGTCCACGCCATCGCGCCCATACCTTCGCCGATAGTCGACACCGCTGCCAGATAGACGAGAATCGTTCCGAACAGCGCAAGCGCGATACCGACGCTGCCCAGGATGAAATATTTCCAGGCGGCCTCCAGCGCTTCATGCGTCCGATAGATGCCAACCATCACGATGGTCGAGAGCGTGGCCAACTCGATTGCGACCCACATCAGGCCGATATTGTTGGCCGTCAGCGCCAGGTCCATGCCGAACATCATCAACTGGAACATCACG
This sequence comes from Bradyrhizobium sp., assembly GCA_018971675.1. Classification (GTDB taxonomy): domain Bacteria; phylum Pseudomonadota; class Alphaproteobacteria; order Rhizobiales; family Xanthobacteraceae; genus Bradyrhizobium. The sequence goes on along the minus strand of JAGXAF010000090.1, from coordinate 8,855 downwards.
TGGTAGAAGCGCAGATAGCCGGGCGTAAGGCGTCCCGTCTCCAGTTCGTGACCGATGTAGCTGGCGCTGAAGATGCTCGTCGTGAGCCCCACGAAGGCATTCAGGGCGATGAACACCACGTTGAGGTCGTCGGCGAGCAGCAGGTCGTCGACCGGCGGCCGGCTGTGGAAGAGCAGTAGCGCGAACAGCAGCACAATTGAGCTGGCAAGGATATTCAGTCGCGCCGACCAGCGGTAATCCCGCACCAAGGCGAGCGCTGCGGCCGCGACCAGCGACGTGAGGAGCAGCGCGATGATGGGATTGAACGCGGGCATGCTCATCGCCGCTCCCCGCGGAAGCGATCCAACGCATGGAGATCGACGGTGTCGAAACGTTCCCGGATGCGGAACAGAAAGATTCCGATGACGATGAAGGCAATCAAGATCGAGAAGGCGACGCTGATTTCCACTACCAAGGGCATGCCGCGCGCGCCGGTGCCCGCGAGGATCAGCCCGTTCTCGATCGACATGAACCCGATCACCTGGCTGACGGCGTTACGCCGCGTCACCATCATCAAAAGTCCGAGGAGCACGACAGAAAGCGCAAGGGCCACATCCTCCCGGGCCAGAGCGCTGGCACCTGCCGTTACGCGCAGCATCAGATCCATGGACAGAGCGACAAGGCCGACGCCCAGCAACATCGTCATGCCGGTCCCGACGGCGACCTCGATCTCCCGATGCAATTCCATGCGCACCACCATGCGGCGAAGCGCCATCGGGATGATGATGCTCTTGAAACCGAGCGCGATCACAGCCGTCACGTAGAGATCGGGCTTGTCCTGGACGTTTGCCTGCCACGCGACCGACAGGGCCAGGAGAAGCGAGTGCAGCGACAGGACGTTGATCAGCGGCAGCAGCCGGTCCTGGTAAAGCATCATGAAGCTGACGAGGACGAGGCCGCCGGCGAACATATGGGCGATATCGAAGGCCAATGGCGACATCACATGCCCCCCGACACGAACAGCAGCAAGGTGCCTAGCAGGCCGAGCATGAGCGCGATCCCGAGTAGATTGGGCACACGAAACACGCGCATCTTGGCGATGGCGGTTTCCAGCGTCGCCAACAGGAGGCTGGCGACGATCACCTTGACGAGGTAAGCCGCAAGCGAGATCGCGTGCGCCAACAACCCTGCTCCATCGCGGATCAGCCCGAATGGAAAGAAGATGCAGGCGATGACCGAGATATAGAGAAGCAGCTTCAGTGAAGTTGCCCATTCGATCATGGCGAGGTGGCGGCCGGAATATTCCAGCACCATCGCTTCATGCACCATGGTCACTTCGAGATGCGTCGACGGATTATCGACCGGGATGCGGGCGTTTTCCGCCAACGCGACAATGATGAGCGCGACGAGCGCCATGGCGAGCGAAACGCGCAGGCCTCCCGCGTCTGCCATGAAAGCTGCGATGGTTGACAATTGCGTCGATCCGGCGACGAGCGCGACCGTAAACACGACCATGATCATCGCCGGTTCGGCGAGGGATGCGATCATCGCTTCGCGGCTGACGCCGATGCCGCCAAAGCTGGTCCCGGTATCGAGCGCTGCAACGGCTTGAACAAAGCGCGCCGCGCCGAGAAGCGCGACAATGGCAATCAGGTCGCCGGCCCAACTGAAGAGAAGGCCAGTCTGGAAGGTTGGGACGAGCGCGGCCGCCACCCAGGTGGTGGCAAAGATCACGTAGGGCGCGACGCGGAACAGCCACGAGCTATTCTCGGCAAGGACGACATCCTTGTTGAACAGGCGTCGCAGGTCACGATAGGGCTGAAAGATTGGCGGCCCAATCCGGCGCTGCAACCGCGCCTTCATCTTGCGCGTCACGCCGGTCAACGCCGGCGCAAGCGCCAGAACCAGTAGCATCTGCCCGAGTTGAGCCGCGGCTGCCGATGTCATCCCCATAGCGCGAGAAACACCAGTAGGAAGACGAGAGCGACGAAAACAAAGCTGAGATAGCGACGGATGGTAAGGAACTGTATGTGATTCAAAAGTGTTGCTGATGTGCCGACAGCGCTTGCTATCGGTGCGTACATGAAATCCCAAACCGGGTCGCGCAGGAACCGTCGCAAGACCGCAGGCCGCTTGTCGCCTGGTGGGGGCATCTCGACTTGCTCTTGAGCCGCGAACGCTACCGTCGCGAACACCCGCCGTATGGGTTGCGCCAGGCTGGTGGCGGAGTATTGCGCGACGACGCCAAGCCCCGGATATCCGCAATCCCAGAACGGCGCTCTGCGCACCGTGCGAGAGGCGAAGCGATGGACCGTCATCGCAGCAAGGCTCGCGGAGGCTACCACGAAGCCGAAGAGCAATAGGCCATTATAAGAACTCCTGCTTGCCGATACCGGCACGATGGATAGCCAGGGAATGCTCGCCTGCGGCGGCATATGTCCGGCAACCAGCGCGGTCGCGGCCGGTTGGAGCCAGTCGATGACGATTCCGGGAAGGACACCCACCGCCAGGCAAAGGGCAGCACAGATGAGCATCGCCGCCAGCGACCAGCGATCGGCTTCGATGGCCTTGGCGGCGGCATCGGTGCGCACGCGGCCCAGATAGGTGGTGCCGAAGGCGCGCACGAAACAGGCCGCGGCGAAAGCCGCGGCGAGGGCAAGCAGAACGCCGATGGCCGGAACCAGCAGCTTCAACCCCATTTGCGGCAGTTGCGGGCTGACGAGGATGCTCTGGAAGATCAGCCATTCGGACGCGAACCCGTTGAACGGCGGTAGCGCGGAAATCGCCATGCTGGCGGCGAGGAAGGCGGCAGACGAGACTGGCATGCGGTGGATCAAGCCGCCGAGCTGCTCCATGTCCTGCTTTCCGGTCGCCACAATGACGGTGCCAGCGCCGAAAAACAGCGTACTCTTGAACAGCATGTGATTGAGGCCGTGGAACAGCGCGGCGGTCAGCGCCAGGGCGGCGGCGCCGGCGTAGCCGCTTGCCTTGAAGGCCAGTGCCAGGCCGGCCGCTATGAAGATGATGCCGACGTTCTCGATGGTACTGTAGGCGAGCACGCGCTTGAGATCGGTTTCCATCAGCGCGTACAGCACGCCGATTGCCGCCGTCACGCCGCCGAGCAGGAGAGCCGGCAAGCTCCACCACCACGCGGGAGTCCCCATCAGATCGAAGGCGATCCGGATGAAGGCGTAGATGGCGACCTTCGTCATCACGCCGCTCATCAGCGCCGAAACATGGCTCGGCGCGGCCGGGTGTGCGAGCGGCAACCAGACATGCAATGGAACGAGCCCCGCCTTGGAGCCGGCACCGACAACCGCCAGCACGAGCGCAAGCCCGGCCAGCCCCGGCGCGAGATGATGTGCGCGAATGGCCTCGAAAGTGTAATCGCCGTGCGCGCCGGCAAGCAGTCCGAAGGCAAACAGCAGAGCGAATGTGCCGAGACTCGCCATGATCAGATAGACGAATCCCGCGTAGGCGGTCTTCGCCTGCCGATGATGCGCCATAACGAGCGCCCACGAGGCCAGCGACATCAGCTCCCATGCGAACAGGAAGCTGTAGGCATCGGCGGCGACGACCACGAGATTCATGGCTGCGAGAAAGGCGGGATAGAAGGGCAGCACCCGGCGGGGCTCCGCCTCGTGTCGTCCGTACCCCAGCGCATAGAGAGACGCGCTCGCCCCACCGAAATTGATGATGGCAAGAAAGGCGCACGCGAGTGGATCGAGCCGGAAATGCGCGCCAAGCCAGGGCAACCCCAACGGGAGAACGGTCTGAGAGGGCGCTTGACCGATTGACAGCACGGCGATGGCGCACAGCGCGAGCGAGATTGCCAGGCAGGCGCCGTAGACGATCGGAGCGGCGGCACGCTGACGGATCAGGATGAGCGACAGTGCCGACACCCCGAACAGTCCCGCGATGCACGCCAACACCGTCGGCATCAGCAACCTCTTGGCCGTTTCGTGTGCAGCGTCTCACGCATGTCGTTTGCCTAGCCTTTCAGCCGGACGCCGCGGCCGCCGCCCGAACTCGTTGCGCCCTCACCGATAAGTTCGATACCGGCCGCGTCGAGACCGGCAATCAGCTTCATGAGGGAGTCGACGTTGCCGCGGATGACGCCTTCGCTGGCTTCCATTCTCTGGATCGTTGGGAGTGAAAGGCCGGATCGCTCGGCCAGATCGCGCTGATCGAACGAAAGAAGCGCGCGGGCCGCCCGTATCTGTCCTGCGGTGATCATGGTTCACTCCTCGTAGTCATAACGTCCATATAGATATATTATACATCATTGTCAATGTGTATTATTCATATAATGAAGGCTAGTATAGCTGTTCGAACATTTGATCTCGGGACTCATCGATAACCCGGGTTTTTGAGGTAGTTGGCGCGTGAAGGTCTCTGGCGCAGCGGCGATTGCGGCGCAGACGGCATCGGCGGTTCGGGCAGCGGCCTTGCGCAAAAGGTGTTTGAGCCTGGCGAAGAATTGCTCGACCGGGTTCAGGTCAGGAGAGTATTTCGACAGGAAGAGCATCCTGGCTGCCACCGAGCGGGTCAGCTGGCGGGCGGCTTTGCTGTTATGACTGCCGATGCGATCGGCCTGGGCGATTGCAAATACGCGCCGGCACAATTTCATTTCCGTCATCCCGGCGAGCGGCTGATCGATGGCAAGACTTCGCCACGGAAGTGCGATTCGTTCGTGCTGGTTCCGGTCCAAAAGGCGACGTTACCAAGATGTCCGTCCCTTGATTCAGATCAAAGCCGTCCGACGTGAATCTTGGTCGACACTCATTGCGGAGGTATCCTTGTCACAGCGCGTCGATGTGAGACGAACTGCCTCTTGGTGACCAAGCCTGTCGACCGCAAAGATTTTGAAATCCGCTTTTGCGGCGTAAGCCTGATGAACTTCATGTTTGGTTCTTTTCTAATTCTAGATTGCTGACCTTAGATAGGTTCTGATTGATCGCAAGATTTTCGCTCGGCAAGGCTTTCGGCGTCGATTCACATCTCAACCCGGAAAGCTGTTATCAAGATGCCGCCAAAAGCTGCTCGCCCCGTTGCTCGTCTCACCTCTAGTGTCAAATCACTCCAGGCATTCCCCAGGTCGTCGGCGTTCGCTGCGCCCTTCGCCTTCGTCGCTCTGTTCGGCGTGGACTCTCTTTATAGCGCTAACGCGCAAGACGCTGCGATAAGCACTGAGCTGCCAACCGTCACGGTTACAGCAGACACACCCAAGCCCAGAGCGCGTTCCCGGGCGAGCCGGGTTCGCAGGACAGCATACAGAGGTGCTGCGGCGAGCGGACGACGTGAACTGCAGGCCGAAACGGTGCCTTCCGCGCCTAAACCTGGAGCACTTCCGCCACCTTACGCGGGCGGGCAGGTAGCGCGCGGGGCCGGCGTCGGCCTGCTTGGCAACCGGGATGTCATGGCGACGCCCTTCAGCCTCACCGGCTACACAGAGAAGACAATTCGTGACCAGCAGGCACGGACGCTTCAAGACGTGCTCAACAATGATCCGTCGGTGCGAACCAACGTGCCCGCTTTTAGCGGCATTCAAGGCTTCTTTATTCGCGGCTTCCCGGTGTTCGCGCAGGACATTGCCTTCAACGGGCTCTATGGCGTGACCGACTCCTTTAATCCTGCCCTCGAGCCGATCGAACGCGTCGAAGTGTTGCATGGCCCGAGTACGATGCTGACCGGCATACCGCCTTTCGGCACGATCGGTGGAACGATCAATCTTATTCCAAAGCGCGCGGGGGACGAACCGCTCACGCGCTTCACGACCGGGTTCATCTCGAATGCACAGAGCTACAACGCGATCGACGTGGGTCGACGCTACGGCTACAATGGTGAATGGGGGATACGCTTCAACGGCGCGTACCAGGCCGGGAAGACGCCGATTGATAACCAGAAGCAGGAATACGGAGTTACATCGCTTGCCCTTGACTATCGCGGCGATCGTCTGCGGCTCAACCTGGACCTTGGCTATCAGAAAGTGGATTTCGACTCTCCATTGCGAAATCGCTCCGTCTTGCCGGGCTTTCCTATTCCGAAAGCGCCCGACCTGCGCCTCAATCAGCAGCAACCCTGGGAATACCGCGACAGCGATAACAAGTCTGCCGCCATCAGGGCCGAGTATGACCTCACCGATCAACTCACCGTCTATGCTGCGTATGGCCACAGCTTCTTTCATCAGGTCTACTTCGGTGGGCTGCCGTCGATATTCAATGCGCGCGGCGACTACCGCGATCGGATACAGCTGACCCCGTATCAGACCACCAGCGACACCGGCGAGGTTGGGCTGCGGGGCCAATTTGAAACGGGTCCGGTGAAGCACCGTATCGGCGCCAACGTGGTTGGCCTCTGGCAAGATACTGGTTTAACCAATATTCCTGTTGGGCCAACAATCACTTCAAATATCTACAATCCTGTCTATGCCCCGCCGCGCAGCGATGTCGGGCTGCCACGTTTTTCGCCGACCACCGCGGAGCGATTCAACCGCAGCGTCGCGATCGCGGACACGATGTCATTTCTGGATGACCGGGTGGAACTCACCGTCGGTGGGCGATGGCAAGGCATCCAGGCAAAGGCCCTTAGCCCGACGACGGGCCTGACGACTTCGGATGCAAACAACGAAGCCTTTTCTCCCGGCACCGGCATCGTCGTAAAGCCAATCGAACATCTTTCTCTGTATGCCAACTATATCGAAGGGCTGACATCAACCGCGCCGCCGATAAATGCCGTCAACCTCAATCAGAGCTTTCCCGCCACGGTATCGAAGCAGGTGGAGGTCGGCGCAAAATACGATTTCGGTCCCTTTGGGGTAACCGTCGCCGGTTTCGAGATCAAACAGCCAAGCGGCTTCCTCGATCCGGCGACCAGGGTGTTTGCCATCAGCGGAGAACAACGCAATCGCGGGCTCGAGGTCAACCTGTTCGGCGAGCCGATCCAGGGATTGCGTGTTCTGGGCGGCGTCAGCTTGATTGACGGCGTGCTGACGAAGGCTTCCAACCCCGCGTTCAACGGCAATACCGCTGTGGGCGTTCCGACGGTGCAGCTCAATCTCTACGGCGAGTACGACCTGCCTTATCTCGCCAGCGGCTTGACCTTGACGGGACGGGTCATCTACACGTCGTCGCAATTCTACGATCAGGCGAACACGCAAAGCATTCCGGACTGGACCACGCTTGATCTCGGCATTCGCTATACGTCCATGATCCGCAATACACCCGTCACGTTGCGCGCCAATGTTCAGAACGTCACCGGGGTCAACTACTGGTCTACGACCGGGCGCGGGATTCTCAGCCCGGGAGCGCCGCGCACCTATCTGCTCTCGGCGAGTTTCGATTTCTGAGATGCGGGTCTACAGGCCAGGATTGCTGCACGGCAGGCCGCGCGGGCAATCGAGTTCGAAAAGGGAGCTCTGAAGCACGGACCGCAGCCGAGAAGCGGTACATCAGTCATCACCGTTCCCGCGGTATATCTTCGTCGATCAGTCTCCCGTCTATGCAATTAGTGCTCAAAAATTATTGTCCGGCGCGCGTGCGGCGCGGCTTTATGTGGGCTCACCGATGGCTCGGGCTGGTCTGCGGCATCATTGTGGTGCTGATGGGACTCACAGGAAGCTTCAACGTCTTTTATCGGGAAATCGATGCCGCACTGAATCCAGCGCTCTTTACCCCGGCTGGTCCGGAACAATCGATCAACCTGACCGAGGTGGTGCGGGTCGCGGCGGCGGCTGACCCCGCGCCGATCTTCGCGATCGTGGTTCCCCATAAGGTTTGGCCGGTCTGGGTTGTGATGCATACCCATGAAGGGCCGAAAGATAGCTTCCCAAATCTTTGGACCACCATGATCGATCCTTCGAACGGGAAGGTGCTCGGCCGGCGCGACTACTCGAACGCGCCTGCGTTCATGATCTATCGCCTGCACTACACGCTGCTGCTCTATGAATGGGGCGGCAAACAACTGGTGGGCGCAGTCGGGTTCGTGCTGCTTGGTTTGGCGCTGTCGGGCCTGTATTCGTGGTGGCCGAAGCAGGGGCGGTTCTGGCGATCGGTATCGATACGCCGGGCCGTTTCGTCTCTTCGATTTTTTGTCGATGTTCATAACACCGCGGGCTTCTGGGCATCGATAGTACTCCTCACGATCTCTATCACGGGCATCGGGGTCGTTTTTCCCGGGGCGGTCCGCCCTGTCGTTGGTCTCCTGTCAAAGGCAACAGCTGAGCCTTCGCCTCGCATTGAAACCCCAAAGGGAACGCCGCTACTCCCGGCTGATGCGATCATGCGGAGCGCGCAGTTAGCCAAGCCGGCCCTGTCGGTCACCGTGCTGAACCCGCCAACCGAGACTAGCAATGCTTGGCGCGTACAATTCCGCCCAGAGCGCGCTGATCCCGCCGTGCGTTCGCGAGGCGCAATCTGGCTCGATCCGTGGAGCGGCGCCGTGGTGCAGGATCGGACCACGGATGCCATGTCGGTGGGTGATCGCTACATGACAGAACAGCTCTGGATCCATAACGGCTCGACGTTCGGGCTTTTTGGCCGCCTGCTCGTGTTCACGGCTGGCTTCGCGCCCCTCGCGCTGTTTGTCAGTGGTGGGATCACGTGGTTCAAGAAGCGTGCCAGGAGGGCTATGACGGATACGCGACCGTGAGCCATTTGAATTGTCGAGAAGATGCGACGCGAGATCAGGCCAGACCTCTTTGTCAGGACATCGAGAACACCGTCGCGGGCTCAAGTTCCACGACCGCGCGGAAGGCGACGACCATCGCCTCTTCCGCGGTTGAGAGCACGGTCGAGCGCACGGTCTTGGGGCCCATCCGTGCATCATGAATGAAGGCGCGTTTACGCCACTTGGCGACGGTCTTCTGATTGAGACCG
>JAGXAF010000309.1 GCA_018971675.1 Bradyrhizobium sp. | reverse complement strand
GGCACTCTGGAAACAGGGTGCCTTTTGCTTTTCCAACCTGAACAGCAACCATCAAGGAGGGGTGCTGCGCATCTCGTCTTGAAGCGTGGCTATCCATATTTTTGAAGGTGTTGGCGATCCCGGGATGACTCGAACATCCGACCTACGGTTTAGGAAACCGCCGCTCTATCCGGCTGAGCTACGGGACCGGATTGATTTTACTAACGAATTTCTTGGCCCTTTATTTTGGCTCTTCTTGGCTCCTTCTTTCGCCTTCGCAATCAGACAATCTTACTCGCTCGCCGGACCGCAAACAACCGTGCAAGTCGGCCGTGGCCCAGGATGCTGTTGATGTGACATCGCCGGCACCCTGAAGAGCCCGTAAACCCACCCGGCGCCGCTAAAGCAATCCCCGATAGATGCCGGGCTCCGATCCCTCGATGGCGATAGCGCCAACGGTCCTTGAATAAAAATCCGCCGGACCGACGCCGCCGATGATGGCATAACCGTATCCCGCTTGCCTCATGTCTTCGAGGCACGCGAACAGCAGCGCCGCGCCGATCCCCTTTTTGCGCGCCACCGGCTCCACACCGGTCGGGCCGAAGAAATTGGGACAGGTCGCGTCATGGCAGGCGAAGCCTGCGAGATTGCCGCGGTCGACGGCAATGAAGCAGGACACCGGGTGACGGCTGAACGCCACTTCCGCCTCGCTGGCCCACCCCTCGCTGAATGTCCTGTGCACCCAGGCAATCACCTTGTGCTTCTCGGGCGCAAGGGCGCGTCGCACGTCAATTCCGGCCTCGCGCAGCCGCGCGAAGGCGGAACGGGAGTCCGGCAGGTCGTACAGTTTGACCAGCATGTCCATGGGTTCACAGGTCCACTTCAAGCCGTTCTGACGTCCATTAGCTATAATCAAATTGGCCGTGCCGCGCATCCAATATGGCCTCCGGGGCGATCCCAATCGTGCTAACCTGCCTCTGTACTCGCTGGAGCAGTCGCTTGGCAGCAACATGTCCGTTCCAGACGGTTTGACCGGCGCAGGAGAATTGGCCCTCCGCAGCCGGAAAATAAAGCGATCGCCGTTTCTGGTGCTGGCCGCCGGACTGCTGCTGGTCGGTGCCATCGTCAGCGCATTCCTGCTGATCATGCGGCCGACCGCATTGAAAATTGCGGTCGGCCCTGCCGGCAGCAGCGACCTGAATCTGATCCAGGCACTGGCCCGGAAATTCGCACAAGATCAAAGCCCGGTCAGGCTTGTGGTGATTCCGACAGCAGGTCCCGTCGACAGTATTGCAGCGCTGAGGGCTCACCGGGTCGACCTTGCGGTCGCGCGCAGCGACGAGGAAATGCCGGACGGCACCGAATCGGTAGCGATCCTGCGCAAGAATGTCGTGGTGTTATGGACGCCGTCGCGCAAGGGATCGAAAAAGGGCGCCAAATCGAAGATCAAGGGGATCGGAGATCTCGCCGGCCGCCGCATTGCCGTGGTCGGCAAGGCGCAGATCGACATCAAGCTGCTGCGCGTCATCCTGGCGGAATCCGGCGTCGATCCCGACAAGGTCACGGTCGCGCAATTCGGCACCGACCAGGTAGCGGAGATGCTGCACGATACCGCGATTGATGCGTTCATGACGGTCGGGCCGGCCGACAGCAAGATCACCGCCGAAGCCATCGCGGCCACCGCGCGTGCGCGGGGTGAACCGGCGTTCCTGCCGATCGACGTTTCGGAAGCGATCGCCACGCGGCACCCGCTGTACGAATCCGAGGAAATTCCTGCCAGCTCCTTCAGCTCATCCCCGGCGCGGCCGGACGATACCGTCGAGACGGTCGGCATCAATCATCTGATGGTGGCGCCGAAATCACTTTCCGAAACCACGGTCGGCGCACTCACGCGGCAACTGTTCGCGGCAAGGCCCTCGCTCGCACGAGAACTGCCGAGCGCCGCCAAAATCACCAAGCCTGACACCGACAAGGACGCGGCCCTGCCCGCGCATCCCGGCGCCGCCGCCTATATCGATGGCAACGAACGCACCTTCATGGATAATTACAGCGACTATATCTGGGGTGCGGTGTTGCTGGTTTCCGTGCTCGGATCCGGCGCCGCGGGACTGCGCCATTATGTGAAGCGCGACGAGCGCCGGCTCTACGTCCTGCATCGCGAAAAGCTGCTGGCGGCGATCGCGCTGGTGCGGCAGATCAATTCGATCGATGAGCTCGACGCCATGCAACGCGAGGCCGACGACTTCCTGCGTGAGACGCTCGAAAGCTATGATGACGGCGCAATTGAGCCGTCCGATCTTGCCGCCTACGGGCTGGTGCTCGAGCAGTTCCACAATGCCGTCGTCGATCGGCGTACCGCGATCGGCGCCAGCACCGGCAATCTGCCGCGGATGCGGGTCGGCCAAAGCACGATCAAACCCGGCTGAACCGCGCTCGGCCGCGCCGCCGGTCACAGAAGGAAAGTTCCTGCAACTTATGCGGGAATTATTCCTCTTTTTTGAAGTGACAAGCCGGCGAATAACGGCGACATTCGGCACGATTCGTGT
>JAGXAF010000089.1 GCA_018971675.1 Bradyrhizobium sp. | reverse complement strand
CAGCGCATTGGCGCCGACCGCGCCATCGGCCGCGACTGCGGCGACCGCCTTGGGATCCTTGTCGTAAACGACGGTGGTGTGTCCCTGCTTCATCAGCCGGCGAACGATATTGCCGCCCATCCGGCCCAGACCGATCATGCCGAGTTGCATCTGGACTCCTACTTTGTGTGCAGTGGGGACGACGTCTCGATTGCGGTGCCGCTCTCCCTCTCCCATGGGGAGAGGGTCGGGGTGAGGGGGTGCGTCCGATCAGCGAGGCCGCAGCCCCTCACCCGGATCGCAAGCGCGATCCGGCCTTTCCCCATGGGAGAGGTGGTCGAACTCTTGCGTTGTATATCCACCACCATCAGTTCAGCGCTTCCACAATCGCGGCATCGAGCATCTTCAGTCCCGAAGCCAGATCGCCCTTGAGGTGCACGCGCAATGCCCGCCGGCCGCGTTCGGCCAGCACGCCGAAATCGCCGCGAGCCTGCGCCGCCTTGATCACGCCGAAGCTTGCCCTCTCGCCCGGCACCGCCAGATCCCTGTGGTCATCGGCGGTAATCTGCAGGAACACCCCGCTGTTGGGGCCGCCCTTGTAGGCTTGCCCGGTGGAATGCTGGAAGCGCGGCCCGAATTCAGCGCAGGTCGCGACGTGTCGCCGGTCGCGCACGGCCAGCCGCATGTGCTGCAGGCTTTCGATATGGGCGGCGTTGCGCTCGATATAGGCGAGCAGCGCGAAATAATCGTCCGTACCGGAGCGGGCGAGATGCGCCTTGAGCCAGGAACCGAGATCGCCATCGGCGCCCGCCTTGCGCAAGGCAGCCGCGTTTTTCTCGTCGGTATAGATATCGGCGGAATCGGTCGAAACCGCCGGCTCCTCCCTGGGCAGCGATCCGGTCTTCTCGAACGCGGCCGTCAACTCACGGGTCTTCACCTTGGCCGCTTCTACGTCAGGCTGGTTGAACGGATTGATTCCAAGCACCGCGCCCGCCACCGCGATCGCCATCTCGAAGCGGAAGAACTCCTGCCCGATATGGTCGATCGATTTCATGACGATGCGCGCCACCGGATGGCCGGCTTTTTCCAGCGCCGCGAGCTTGCTGTCATGGTCGGCATCGCTTTCGCCCTCGGTGCGGATGTCGATGAAGAAGCGGTCATGGCCGTATTGCGCGACCTCGCCCAATGTTTCGCCGTCGATCGGAATCAGGCCCTTGCCGTCCTTGCCGGTGGATTCGGCGATCAGTTGCTCGGCCCAAGCGCCGAAATCGGCGATCTTGCGCGACGACAGAATGGTCACCTTGTCGCGGCCTTCGAGGCCTGCAAGGCCCAAGGCCAGGCCAAGCTGCACGCCCGGATTCTCATGCGGCGGCACGTCTGGTCCGCAGGAGCGCACCATTGTCAACGCATGCGTGAGCAGCGCGCGCAGATCGATTCCGGCGGCCGCCGCCGGCACCAGTCCGAATGGCGACAGCACCGAATAGCGGCCGCCGATGGCGGGATCGCCAAGGAAGATGCGTGCGAAGCCTTGCTCGGTTGCGACTTTCTGCAGCGACGAGCCGGGGTCGGTGACGGCAATGAAGCGGTGACCGGCTTTCTCGGCGCCGATTGCTTCCGACACCCGCTCGAAGAAATAATCCTTCATCACGTTGGGCTCGGTGGTGCTGCCCGACTTGCTGGAGACGATGAACAGCGTGTCGGCCAGATTGATCTGGGCTTGCAGGGCGCGTATCTGCGCCGGGTCGGTCGAGTCAAGCACATGCAGCCTTGGGAAGCCCGGCTGCCTGTCGAAAGTTTGCGCCAGCACTTCCGGCCCGAGGCTCGATCCGCCCATGCCGAGCACGACGGCGTCGGTGAAATGCTGTCCCTTTACCCGGTGCGAGAAGTCCTCATAGTCGGCGATGTCGGCCGTCGCCGGGCTCGTCAGCCAACCCAGCCATTTGTTTTCATCGTCTCCCGTCCAGACCGATTTATCGCGGCGCCAGAGCTTTCTTATTTTAGCCGAGGCGCGCCAGTCTTCGGTGCTTTTCTCGACGGCCTTGCCGAGTTCGTTTCCGAGCGCCAGGGCCTGGCGGTCGATGCCCGTGCCGAGAACGACGGCGCGCTTGTGCGCCACCGCGCCGTAGAGCTTGTCGGCGGCATCGGCGAACAGCTTGACGCCGTCCTTGACCAGTTCGGCGGTGATCGCATCGAGCGAAATGCCCGATTTCTCCAGTTCGGCGAGGACCTGTTTGGCGTCCTCGACATTCTCCTCGAGGCTGTCGCGAAGCTTGCCATGATCGCGGAAGGCATCCAGCGTCGCCGGCGGCATGGTGTTGACCGTGTCGGGGCCGATCAGCTCCTCGACATAGAGCACGTCGCTATAGTCCTTGTTCTTGGTGCCGGTCGAGGCCCATAACAGCCGCTGCGGCTTGGCGCCCTTGGCTGCCAGCCGGTCCCAGCGTGCACCTGAAAACAGCCGCTTGTATTCCTGGTAAGCGAGCTTGGCGTTGGCGATCGCGACCTTGCCCTTCAGCGCCGCCAATCGTTGCTTTTCGGTCGGATCGTTGGCACGGGCAATCCTGTCGTCGAGTTGCTTGTCGACCGCGGTGTCGATGCGGCTGACAAAGAAGCTGGCGACGCTGGCGATATGGGAAGGATCGCCGCCTTTGGCGACGTATTTTTCGAGACCCGCAAGATAGGCCTCGGCGACCTTCACATAGACCTTCTGCGAGAACAACAGCGTGATGTTGATGTTGATGCCTTCACCGATCAGTTGCTCGATCGCCGGCAGGCCCGGGGCCGTTGCCGGCACTTTCACCATCAGGTTCTTGCGCTTGACCTCTTTCCAGAGTCGCCTGGCTTCCGCGATCGTGCCCTTGGTATCCATCGCGAGATAGGGCGAAACCTCCAGGCTGACGAAGCCATCGTGCCCGGCGAGACGATCGTAGACCGGACCCAGCACTTCCGCCGCGTGATGGATATCCTCCACCGCGAGATGCTCGAACAATTCGGCAACCGGCCGATCACCCTTTTTCAGCGCCTGGCCGATCGGGGCGTCATATTCGTCCGAACTATCGATCGCCTTCTCGAAGATCGACGGGTTCGACGTGACTCCCTTGACGCCGTCGCTGTCGATCAGCCTTTTCAGATCGCCCTTGGCGACGAAACCGCGGGCGAGGAAATCCAGCCAGACCGCCTGGCCATGGTTTTCAAGTGCTTTGACGGGGTTCATGATGCCTGCTTCTATCCGGGGTGGTCATCGGCATTCGGGCGCTGTGAGGGGATGTCAGTGATGACCAGGGAATATGCGTATCCGCATAACATAACGCCATGCGTGGCATTTCGATCCCGGAAATGGGCTGTTTGACGGCGCTCAACGCTTTTTTGATCGACGCGGGCACATATGAGGGCGCGCGGGCGGAATATTCTCCTGATCTCCTGCGATATCCGCAAGTTAGTCCTGCAAATCGACGGATGATTCGCAGGGGCCGCTTCGAACGCCTTTGGGATCGTTCGGACCACCGTTTGGTTGTGCTCTTTGTGATAGCCATGTATTCGCGTGCCGAGGCTGTCCGGACGCGGCCCCATTCGAGGGGTCACGAAAATTCGGCCCGGGCTGGCGTTTGTTCGCGCAGGGCTACCACGCGAACGCCGGATCGGAGTAATAACGGCCCCATCTTGACGACATCGGTTCCCCTCGCAGCCATTAACGGAAAGTGGGCTTCACCCGTGCCACGCTATTATTTCAACACCCGGCTCGATGACGAGTTGATCGCTGACCCCGATGGCGAGGAGTTGCGCGATCCCGATCGCGCCTGGGAAGTCGCGCGCGCCATGATCCGGGAGCTGTTGAAGACGGAAGGCGGCGGGGACGCGCTGTTGAGCGCGATCATCGAGGTCACCGACGACGAAGGCGAGATCGTGCTGGAATTTCCCTTCGCCGAGGCGATCCTCGACATGCCGGATGAGTCCACCACCAGGCATTAGCTGGTCGGGTCAGGCCGCTCTCGCGGCACGCCCTGCGCAGGCCGGCCGAACCAATCGACATCGAGCCCGGTGCGCAAGGCCTTCCTGCCCAATCGCGGGTAGCGCTGTGATCCCTGCGGGGCTACAACACAGGCGATCGAACGGAGCCGTCCATGGAAGAACTCTGGCGCCTGTCGGCAACCGATGTCGCCGCCGCGGTAAGGTCGAAAAAAGTTTCGGCCAGGGAAGTCGCGACCTCCGCGCTGGCGCGGCTCGACGCGGTCAACCCGGCCATCAATGCCGTGGTCGACCATCGCCCCGAGGACGTGCTGGCGCAGGCCGCCTCCGTTGACGCCGCGATCGCGCGCAACGAGCCGGTCGGGCCGCTTGCCGGCGTGACGGTGACCATGAAGGTCAATGTCGACCAGGAAGGCTATGTCAACACCAACGGGCTGAAGACACAGCGCGACCTGATCGCGCGAAGCAATACGCCTGTCATCGACAATCTGCGCAAGGCGGGCGCGGTCATCCTCGGGCGCACCAATTGTCCGGCGTTTTGCTATCGCTGGTTCACCACCAACCTGCTTCATGGCCACACCAGGAATCCGCGCGATCCCGCCATCACACCTGGCGGCTCGTCCGGCGGCGCTGGATCGGCGGTCGCTAGCGGCATCGGCCATATCGCGCATGGCACCGATATCGCGGGCTCGATCCGCTATCCCGCCTATGCCTGCGGCGTTCACGGGCTGCGGCCGACGGCCGGACGCATCCCGGCCTTCAATGCGTCGCTTCCCGAGCGCACCATCGCCGCGCAAAGCAGTGCGGTCTCCGGCCCGCTCGCGCGCACCATCGGCGATCTCAGGATCGCGCTTGCGGGAATGTCGGGCAGGGACGTGCGCGACACCTGGTGGGTGCCGGCGCCGCTCGAAGGTCCCGCCGTTCCGAAGCGGGCCGCGCTGTGCCTCGAGCCGGACGGCCTCGAAACGGTGCCTGAGGTAAAGGCTGCGCTGGCCGACGCCGCCAGGCGACTGGAGCGCACCGGCTGGACCGTCGAGCAGGTGGAATCGCCGCCGCTGCGCGAAGCCGCGGACTGGCAGACCAAGCTCTGGCTCGGCGACAATTACGAGGCACAACTGGCCGCCGCCGAGCGTGAAGGCGATCCCGGCGCGCTGGCCTGCCTGCGCGGCAACAAAGCGAAAGTGTTTCCGTTCGATGCGGCCGCGTTCTCCAGGGCGTTGACGCGGCGGGCGACGTTGACGCGGGAATGGCTGCTGTTCCTGGAAAAATATCCCGTGGTGCTGATGCCGGTGTCCGGCGAACTGCCTTTTCCAGACCAGCTCGACATGCGCGACGAGGCGTCGTTCGCGCGGGTCTGGCGGGCGCAACTGCCGCAGATCGCCATTCCCTTCCTGCAACTGCCGGGCCTTACCGTTTCCACAGGATTGGTCGGGCGCGTACCCGTCGGCGTGCAAATCGTTGCCGGGCGGTTTCGCGAGGATCTGTGCCTCGCGGCCGGGGAGGCGATCGAGGCCGGCGGACCGCCTTCCTCGCCGGTCGATCCCGTCACGAGTTGAAAGGGCAAGATGGCTGGCGTCTACGATTTCACCGCGACCTCGCTTGCCGGCGAGCAAGTGCCGTTGAAGCGGTTCGAGGGTCAGGTATTGCTGATCGTCAACACCGCGAGCGCCTGCGGATTCACGCCGCAATACAAGGGCCTTGAGGCGCTGCATCAGGCGCTCGCGCCGCGTGGCTTTTCGGTGCTGGGATTTCCGTGCAATCAGTTCGGCCGCCAGGAGCCCGGCGACGCCAGGCAGATCGAGCAATTCTGCGCCAGCAACTATGCCATCACCTTTCCCATGTTTGCCAAGATCGATGTCAATGGCTCGGGCGCCCATCCGCTCTATCAATATCTGAAGAATGCGAAATCAGGACTGCTCGGCTCGTCGATCAAATGGAATTTCACCAAATTCCTGACCGATCGCTCGGGCCAGGTGGTGGCGCGGCATGCGCCGACTGCCAAACCCGAAGGGCTCACCAAGGAAATCGAGGCGCTATTGTGAACGAGAAGAATGAAGCGATGAGCGATCAACTGCCTGACCGGCTCTCGGTCGATCCGAAGAGCCCGTATTACAATGCCGATGTGCTTGCGCGCCACGTCGGCATCCGCTTCAAGGGCGTCGAAAAAACCAATGTCGAGGAATATTGCGTCAGCGAAGGCTGGGTGCGCGTGACCGCGGGCAGTGCCAGGGATCGCTACGGCAATCCGCTGACCATCAAGGTGCACGGCCCGGTCGAGCCGTATTTTCGGGACAAGCCTGCGTCGTAGCGCGATCGTCGTCATTACGAGGAGCGTTAGCGACGAAGCAATCCAGTCTTTCCTTGTGGCTCTGGATTGCTTCGCTGGCGCTCGTAATGACGGCGTCAAGTCCGCATTACGCCATTAAGACAGAAAGACAGAGACCTGCCATGTCGGCCCGCATCAGCGAACGGCCGCGTGCTATGGCGGCCGCATGTCCAGGAACCGCCGGCCCTCGTTCTTCAGCAATCTTTTGACAGAGCTGGAGGCAGCGATCTCGTCCTGGTTGACGTAGGCCTCGTGGTTCTTCTCGATGTCCTCGAGGCGATAGAGGTAGTTGACCATGATGCCGGCGGATTCGCGCAAGGCTTTCGGCGAGAGATCGCCGAGCCAGTTGATCCGCTCCAGCGACGCGCCATTGCCGAGATGGAACCGGGCCACCGAATCGATCAGCCGGCCTTTCGGCGTCCGCGCCTTCAGGAAGTAATACGCCGTCAGCGGTTCGACGATGGAGCGCAGTTGCGCCGCAAGCTCGGCGTTCCCGGGCCAGTCCGGCGTGTCGAGCTGACCCAGCAGCGCGCGGCCTTCGTCGTTGACGGTAACGTCGCTTCCCTCCTTGAGCCATTGCATCAGGCCGGGCACCGGCGACAGCGTCACGAAATTCTCCAGCCGCGGAAATTCCCGTTGCAGCTCCTCGGCCACCTGCTTGATCAGGAAGCTGCCGAAGGAAATCCCGCCGAGGCCGCGTTGCGTGTTTGAAATCGAATAGAACACCGCGGTGCGGGCGCGATCGATCGGGACCGGCTGCCGGTCTTCACTCAATAGCGGCGCGATCGCGCCGGGAATCGCCTCGGTCAGCGCCACCTCGACGAATATCAGCGGCTCGTCGATCAGCGTCGGATGAAAGAAGGCGTAGCAGCGCCGATCGACCGGATCGATGCGGCGACGCAGGTCGTCCCAGTCGCGGATCTGGTGCACCGCCTCGTAGCGAATGATCTTTTCGAGGATGTTGGCGGGACTTGACCAGTCGATCCTGCGCAGCACGAGAAATCCCCTGTTGAACCATGAAGACAACAGATGCACGATGTCGCGGTCGAGCGCGCCCAGATCCCTGGCCTTGTTGCCTTTCAGGACGTCGAGCAGGTCGGCGCGCATCGCCACCAGTTCAGCGGTGCCGCCAGGCGCGCGATTGAGCCTGCGGATCAATTCCTGCCGCCGCGGCTCGGAGGCGTAGTGCAGGTCGCTGGCGTCGTCGTCGCCTGGCCGCGCGCGCCAGGCCTTGATGGCTTGCGCAAGCTTTTCAGGGTCGGGGCCGTAATTCCGCGCCAGCGTTTCGAAGAAGGCGAGCCGCTCCGGCTGGTCGAGATGGTGATAACGGTCGAGCACCTCGCGCGCCATCGCGGTGCCCGAGGCCTCGCCCCGGCCCGACAACAGGGCTTCGCACAATTCGATCAGACCGGAAGCATCCTGCCGATCATCGAATGATCCGACGCGGCGCAGTAACGTGCGCCCCCGCTCGGAAATCGTGGACAGCAGGTCGGAGAAAAAGGCGTTGGCCATGGGACGGTCTGATCCGGAAGTGACGCCGAAGCCAATATGGGATTTAGGGCGCCGCCGATCACAATCAAGCACGGCGCTCGTCTATTCCTTCGCGGCAAACTCGGTCGGGGTCTTGCCGGTGACCTGCCGGAAAGCATGTGAAAACGCCGGCATGCTGGCATAGCCGAGATCGGCTGCCAGTTGCTTGACCGAGACATTGCTTTCCGTCGACAGAATTTCGATCGCTGAAGCGATGCGGGCGCGCTGGCGCCAGCTCTTGAAGCTCAATTGCGTTTCCGAAGCGAACAGCCGCGACAGCGTCCGCGCCGATGTCCCGACCACCTGCGCCAGGGTCTCGATCTCATGCGCGCCGGTGGGATCATTGAGCACGATGTCGGCGGCGCGCCGGCAGCGCGGCTCGTGCGGCAGCGGGATGAAGGTCGCGGAATCTTCCGCCGCGTGCAGTTCGAGCAGCGCCAGTTCGATCAGCACCCCGGCGCGCGCGGAATCGTTGCGGCCGTCGAACAGCGCCAAAATCGTCTCGTGCAGCAGCCGCGACACCCGCACCACATATTCGACAGCGAGGCCTTCGCCGCGCCGCCCTCGCGCCAGCCATTTGAGGTCGAAATACAGCGTGCGCATTTCGATGTCCGCGAGCACGTCGATCGAATGTTCGAGCAGCGCCGGCACCCAGACCGCGCGGTCGGGCGGCACCAGCCAGCGTCCCTTCGGCGTGGTGACCTGCATGGTGCCGCGGGCCGCATAAACCAGTTGCGCCTCGCGATGCATGTGGGTGCCGAGCCGGGTGCCCTTTTTGTAGCGCCGCGCCACCAGATGCACGCCGTCGACGACCGAGGGCTGGATACCCTCGGGGACATGGATTGGCGTTTCGGCGATACTCATTGGCACCATCCCGTCAGGACAACACCCTATAACCTATCCCGGAATCTTGCGGGATTCGATGCCCAGGAACTCGACCGAGGACGTCGATCCGAAGGGTTCGACCAGGGAATCCAACCGGGAATTTGGCTGAAGGTTCGAGCATGAACAGCCCTGCAAGGGTGATCGGTTTCGTCAATGCCGCTCATTTCATCGATCATTATTCGATGCTGATTTTCGCGGCTGCCGTGATCGTGATGGGGCCGGCGCTCGGCATGGCTTATTCGGAATTGTTGCCCTACGCGACGCCGGGCTTCATCGCATTCGGCGCGGGAGCGCTGTTGACCGGCTGGCTCGGCGATCGCTGGAGCCGCCGCCACATGATGGTGATCTTCTTTGTCGGCATCGGGCTGTCGATGATCGCGGTCGGTCTGGTGCAGACGCCGTTGCAACTCGGCGCCGCGCTGCTCTCGATCGGCGTGTTTGCCTCGATCTACCACCCGGTCGGCACCGCGATGATCGTATCCTATGCCGACCGGCTCGGCCGCGAGATGGGCCTCAACGGCGTGTGGGGCAATCTCGGCGTGGCCTCGTCCTCGCTCGTCACCGGCGTGGTCGGCCAATATCTCGGCTGGCGCTGGGCCTTCATCGCGCCCGGTATCGTCACCATGCTGATCGGCGCGGCCTTTGCGTGGACGGTGGCGCATGAGGATCGGTCCGGGGCGAAGCAGGCCGCGGCACAGGCCCGCGTCGCCAAGCAGGATATGTGGCGGGTGGTGTTTGCGCTGTTGATCGTGGTGTTGGCGATATCCACCACCTTCAACGCGATCACGGTGGCGTTGCCGAAACTGTTCGCGGAGCGGCTGGCGGACCTCACCAGGAGCCCGGCATGGCTCGGCGTGATCGCGGCCGGCGTCTACGTGTTCGGTGCGATGACGCAATATACCATCGGTAAATTGCTCGACCGTCACTCACTCAAGGCGGTCGCGCTGCCGCTGTCCTTTGTGCTGGCGCCGTTTATGTATTTCGCCGCGACGTTGTCGAACCTGCCACTGATCCTGGTCTCGATCGGAATCGTGATGGGGGCGTTCGGGCAGGTCACGGTCAACGACGCCATGGTCGGCAAGTACACCAGCGAGGAATGGCGCTCGCGCGCCTATGCGGTGCGCTATTTCGTCGGCTTTACCGCCGCGGGCGCCTCGGTCGGCCTCGTGGCGTGGCTTTATCAGCAGGGCGGCTTTGTCACCATGCTGCACAGCTTTGCAGCGCTGTGCCTGCTGGTGATCGCGGCCGCGATCATCCTGCCGACGGAGATCAAGGTGCCGGCGGCGCAGGCGCGTCATGGGCCAGCGCGTTTATAATCCTGCCCCAGCGCCTAACGCCAGCGAACGATGCGTAGCAGGTCATGTAGGAACGAAGCCGACATGAATCATCTCACGAAATTCAATTGCGGGCAGCAAGATCGTCACCAAAGTTCTTTGTAGTTTGGAAATAGCTTCAGTGTCGCATCGTAGCGTACAGGTACGATCCAGGGCAGCGCCAGCCTGAATATTGCATTTGCAAGGGTCGATGTATGGCGCACATAGAGATCAATGGGATCGAGTCGGTGCCCCATATGCAGCTTCGGATCATAGTTCAGGCCACTGCTGCGAAACCATTTGTACCCTCTGCTGATCCCCCAACTGATCATATCCCGAACCACATAGTGATAGAGATGCAGATCGAGAGCAACGGTATAGTCGAAACCCACGTACTCCGCGTACAGCGAGTCTCCTTGCACCATGCAAAGACTGAAAGCCACCAGCATGTTTCCGCGACGCCACGTGAAGAACCGTACCTTATCGTTCATTCGTTGGCCGAGCTGGCGGAAAAAGTCCTTCGTTAACTTCTCGAATCGCATCCTTGAACGCTCGAACACCTGCAGATAGAGCGGATAAATCTCATCGACGAAACTTGTCGCATCGTCGGTGACGCTCATGCGAATATCCGATATGCCAGCTGTCGCATCGAGATTCTTGCGCAATTTCTTTCGCGTTGAGCTTCTTAGCGCCTTTGTCATGTAAGCGTCGAAGCTGTCATATCCGATGTCGAGCATCGTCATCGGCATGCTCGGCGCGCGCGCGAAGCCGCGTTGCAAGAAGCAGTGCAGTACTCTGCGATAGCGAGACGGAAATTCCTTCAGCATGATAAGCTGCGCGTCGAGCGATCTCGCTTGCTTGATGATGCCGTTTGACAACGTTTCCGCAACGGTATCGACCGGCAGATTTTCTGTAGCAGCTAGGTGAGCCTCCCCCGCGGAACAACCAACCATCAAAGTGCGCAGTTTAAGGAAACGCGGATGGAATCGTCGGATCAGCGAAATCCAATGAATTCGTTCAACGCCAAGCCCTTGAAGAATATCCTGATCAACAAGGAAGAACGGTTGGATAGCCCGTACACGGCCATTGTTATCAACAATCGTGAAATATCGGTACTCGAAGTCACCCCGGAGAGTATCGTCCAGGATCTCGTAATACCGATAATCTTTTCGCTGGTCGGCGAAAGTAGACGTCCAAGGCGCGCATCCCGACAATTCGGCACGCGACACAATGGAAATCGAGAACGACTCACGGCGCACGCTGGAAACGCTTGGACCAATCGCGCTCATCTCTCCGCTCCGTAGCGGTCCAGTGGATTCATAACTCCGGGCGACGCTAATTATTTCCCGCCTCTTCAGTTTCGGCGCGGACGTGTAAGAGAGAGTTTTCTGTCTTAGAATTTAGAAACTAACAGCTCTAAGGCCGCGCTATTGAAATATACCATACCTGACTACCAAAACGAAAAATCCCGGCGCGACATTTGCGAACGGCGAAAGCAATTCGGACCTGAATCCAAAACGTCAGCAGCACAGTCCCGGGCGACAAAGAGACAGCACTAATCGGCGGCGCAAAATGCTGCAGTGCATTAGTCCGAACATGGCCCGTCACGTCATTGCGCCGTCGCGGAGTAACTCGGTCGCTTTCGGACTGAAGCGGACATTGGGCCAAATTTATGAGTTCGCGGCCTAACGCTGCAGCAAGCCGGAGCGGCTCCATTCCCGATATCGCAGGGCGCGGCAAGCCCGCCTACGCGGGTCGTGCAAGAAAGCGGAAGGCATGCGTCAGAAACGCGATCCAGATCGGCCAGGTGATCAGCCAGCAACAGATGCCGATCGCGGCGGATGCTGCCCATTGCACCCGATAAAGACCCGTCGGCACCGGGATCGATACCATGATCAGGAAGACAACCCCGACGATGACAGCCGTTGGCCCGATGCAGGCGACGATGCCCCAAAACAGCCGCCAGCTGTTGCCGCGGCTGCGGCGCCAGGCTCCCGTGATCGTCAGCGTCAGATCGCCGATCGCGCAGGCCGGAAGCAGGAGGCAGAGCCGCAGCAGGATGGCGGCGCCGGTCGCATAAGCCGCGATCGCTGCGGCAATGAGGAAGGGTGTCTGAGGCTCGATCGCCTCGCTTGAAGCGGGCGCCCAGTCGAAAGCCCACGTCGCCAGCAGCAACGCGAGAAAGGGAATGGCTGCGAGCAGGCAAATGACGATCGCCGCGCTGGCATACAGCCACAGCGCGCTGGTGGCGAGATTGCCGCCGCTGCGGCCAGGCCGCTCCTCCAGCAGCAACAGCCGGTGCCACGCCACGGCAATACTGACGCAAGCGAACACCACGACGACACTGCCGATGTTGTCGAGCACCGTCATCTCGACCGGCGGTGTGAGGTCGGGCCCGGCGCGTGGATCTTCCACGATGTGGGCCATCCACGTAGCCTGCATCCAACCCATCGCCGCATCGAACATCGCGGCGATCGCAAGCCAGAAGGCGGAAATTCGCAGCCCATCGCGGAAATGCTCGAAATAACTCGAATAGGAAAGCCGGATGGTTTGCCGCAGTGGCAGCTTCGGATGGCTGATGCCTTTCCCGACCATGGCGATCATTCCGGATTTCTGCTGCTCGTTCGTGCCCCGGCCGTCATCGAAGTTCCGGCGAGAATGATCGCACAACCTCGCCCTCTACCACGATCCCGGGATGCCATGTCACCCGCCAGGGAATTAACTTTTATGCTGGGCCGTTTGTCGCCGCCTGTCGTGGCCGCTCTGCATCTGGTACGCAGAATGGGAACAGCGTCGATATCCAGCCGTGAACAAGTGGGTACGGAGGCCGGCGGCTGATTCGGGCGCGATTCGTTCTGCTCGCGTTCCAAATCCTAAAATGCGCGCTTGCCTGCGTCGCATTTTGGCACAAAACAGCGCCTGACGCTTTGCGCGATGGTGGGGACACGGCCCCAACGCCATTGCCGCTTGGAGCGTTTTCGAGCGAAGCATGCCCTCGGACTTGATCCGTGGGTGGATGCCGG
>JAGXAF010000308.1 GCA_018971675.1 Bradyrhizobium sp. | reverse complement strand
CCAACAATCTCGTCGTCGAAAATGACTTCCACGGTGCCCTTGAGCCTCTCGAACAGCAAGCGCGAAAGGTCGCTTCGCGCCAGCGTAACGTAGCGACCGCTCGTCAGCTCAGCGAAGACCCGGGTTCCAAAACCGGCGACGGAGTGGCCGCGATCGTCCACGATCCGCATTTCGCGGGCATGGTAGCCGACGCGATTGACCTCTGCGATCAACCCCATCCGTTCGGCAATGTCGTAGCCGAGCCCCCAGAAATCGATGACATATCCGCCGCGGCGCAGCGCGGGCGCACGCTCGACCAGCGTCGGCTCGAAACCGGCCGCCTTCAGCCAGAAGGCAAGCGTTGGTCCGGCGATCCCTGCGCCCGAAATCAATATGGCCTTCATCGACCCGAACTAGCTCCGCTGCCGTCAAATTCAAGCTTCAAGGCCAAGCCGCCGATGTCGCCTGCCAGACACACGGCGAACACGGTTCCTGCAGAAATGGAGCTCTCACGACGACACTATCGGCTGCATCGATGAACGCCTATCGGGTGACCAGCCCGCGCAACACCAGTTGATTGAGCCGGCCGGCGAACGCCGCCGGATCTTCCGGCAATTCACCTTCGAGGATTTGCGCCTGCTCCAGCAGCAGGAGCGATAGATCTTTTTGCGCATCCCTGGCGGTCGCAATCGCCATCACCAGCGGATGGCGCATGTTGATCTCCAGGATCGGCTTTGTCAGCGCCCCGCGATTCTGCTGCGCCAGCAATCGCTCCAGCGCACGGTCGGGACCCTCGCCACCGGCGACAAGACATGACGCGCTCGAGGTCAGCCGCTGCGACGCCCGCACATCGGACACCCGCTCGCCCAGGGTATCCTTGATCACGGCGACGATGGCGTCCTCGTCCGCGGCGGGCTTGTCCTTGTCTTCCCTGGATTTCTCCTCCAGGAGCGGGATGGGGCCGAAATCGACGTCGCCCTGGCTCAGCGATTTCAGCGGCTTGCCGTCGAATTCGAGCTGCGCCGCGGTCCAGAATGCATCGACCGGATCGGTCAGCAGCAACACCTCGATGCCCCGCGCGCCGGCCGATTCCAGCTTCGGATTCGACTTCAGCCGTTCGACGCTCGCGCCGACAAGGTAATAGATCTCGGTCTGGTTCGGCTTGAGGTTCTCGACATATTGCCTGAGCGAACGCCGTTCGCCCATCGTCGAGGTAAAACGCGACAGCGCCAGCAATTTCTGGCGCCGCTCATGATCCTCCCACAGCCCTTCCTTGATCAGCGCGCCGAATGCGTCCCATATCCCGGTGAAGACATCCGGCTCCTTTTCACTCAAATTTTCCAGTTCGGAGACCACGCGGCTCGTGACCGCCTTCTTGATCTGCGCGAGCTGCGGATTGTTCTGCAGCATCTCGCGCGAAATGTTCAGGGGCAGGTCCTCGCTGTCGATCACACCGCGGACAAAGCGCAGATAGGCCGGCAGCAGATCGGCGTCGTCGGAGATGAAGACGCGGCGAACATAGAGTTTCACCTTGCCCTTGCGCTGCGGCTCGAAGGGGTCGAAGGGCTTGCTCGAAGGCGCGAACAACAGCACGGCATAGGATTGCCGGCCTTCGGCACGGTAATGCAGGGTCATCGCGGGATCGTCGAACGCGTTGGTGATCGAGCGATAGGCCTGCTTGTAGTCTTCCGCTGACAATTCCGATTTCGAGCGCTGCCATAGTGCGCTCGCCGAATTGATCTGCCGCGCCTCGCCCTCCTCGGGCACCAGTTCGATCGGGAACTGGATGTTGTCGGAATAGGCGCCGACGATGCGCTCGATCTCGTAAGTCTCGAGATATTTTTTCGCATCGCTCTTCAGGTGCAGGGCGATTTCGGTACCGCGGGTCAGACGCCTGGCGTCCTCCTCGCTGCCGGGCGCGATCTCAAAACCGCTGCCGCCCGACGACGACCAGGTCCATACCTCGTCTGTCCCGGCGCGGCGGCTGGTGACGACGATGCGGTCCGCAACCATGAAGGCGGCGTAGAAACCGACGCCGAACTGGCCGATCAGGCCGGCACCGTCCTTGGCTTCGGTGAGCCTGGACAGAAACGATTTGGTGCCGGACCGCGCGATGGTGCCGAGATTGTCGATCAACTCCTGCCGGTCCATCCCGATGCCATTGTCGATCACCGTCAGCGTGTCGGCCTTCTTGTCGGGCACGATGCGGATTTTCGGCGGTGCCCCGTCGGCCATCAGGTCGGGCGCCGCGATCGCCTCGTAGCGCAGCTTGTCGCAGGCATCCGACGCATTCGAGATCAGCTCGCGCAGGAAGATGTCGGTCTCCGAATAGACCGAATGCACCATCAGGTGCAGCAGTTCGGCGACCTCAGCCTGGAACGGCTGGGATTGGGCTTGCGTCGCGGTGTCGGCGGTCATGTCTTCAGGCTCGCTGCAGGTCTTCTGATTTGGGGGAAATCGGAGAAGCCCGATATAGCGACATTATCTTGGGTGGCAAGATTTCAAGCACCGATAGCCGTGCCTGCCGCGTGACCCGGGGCGCATCCGGATCGACCAGATCAGGTATTCAA
>JAGXAF010000307.1 GCA_018971675.1 Bradyrhizobium sp. | reverse complement strand
TTCGGCAAGGGAGGCTCGCCGGTATTGCTCGACGGCGACACGCTGCGCGCCGGCCTCAATGGCGATCTCGGCTTTTCCGCACAAGACCGCGCCGAAAACATCCGCAGGCTCGCTGAAGTCGCGACCCACCTCGCCCGCAACGGCCATGTGGCCATTGTCGCGGCGGTCTCGCCGTCGGCGGCAGACCGCGCGGCCGCACGCCGCATCGCCGACAGCATGTTCCGCGAGATTTATATCGCAACGTCTGCCGAGGTGTGCGAGAGCCGCGACCCCAAGGGTCATTACGCCAAGGCCCGCGCCGGCGCCCTGCACGGCTTCACCGGCGTCAGCAACGATTACCAGCCGCCCTCCGCCAGTGAACTCGCGATCGACACCTCGGCCCGGACCGTCGTCGACGCCACCGACGAGATCGAACAGATGCTGGTGAGGTCGGGCATTCTGTTCGAGGAACCGGTCGATCTGGCTGCCAATATCTGATCAGCCAGCGGTCATTGTTTGCGCATAGAAGGCCTGCGAAAGGTCTTCCTACCCATCGCCACGGCTTTGGCGCTAAAAGAGCGCCCGGACGCTGCGCCTGCGGCGCTGTCCGTTTACCCTGAAAATGGCGTTTGACTGGCGGTTTGCGCGAGAGTTCTGCAATGGATCGTATCGACTCCCACGGATTGAAGATCGCTCCTGTCCTGTTCGATTTCATCGCCAGGGAAGCCACCCCGGGTAGCGGGATTTCGCCGGATGCTTTCTGGGCCGGACTTGCCGCGATCGTCCGCGATCTGGCTCCCAGGAACCGGGAGTTGCTCGCGGTCCGCGACGAGCTGCAAGCCAGGATTGACGGCTGGCATCGCGACCGCAAGGGCAAGCCGTTCGACCTCAATGCCTATACGGCGTTTCTCGGGGAAATCGGATATCTCCTGCCGGAGCCTGCGACCCAGCAGGTCAGGACGGCCAACGTCGATGAAGAGATCGGAAAAATCTGCGGCCCGCAGCTTGTGGTGCCGCTCACCAACGCGCGTTACGCGCTGAATGCCGCCAACGCGCGCTGGGGCAGTCTCTACGATGCCTTCTACGGCACCGACGCGATTCCGCGCGACGCGAGCGAGACCGGCAAGGGCTACAACAAGGCGCGCGGCACCAGGGTGGTCGCGAAGGCCAAGGCGTTTCTTGACCACGCGGTGCCGCTGGCGGCCGGAAGCCACACCGATGTCGCTGCCTATCGCGTGGCGGCGGGCCAGCTTGCCGTGAAGCTCAAGAGCGGCAACGCCACCGCGCTGAAGTCGAGCGCGCAATTCGCCGGCTATCAGGGTGATCCCGCCGCGCCTTCCGCGGCGCTGCTGGTCAACAACGGCATGCATATCGAACTTAGGATCGATCGCGGCAACCCGATCGGCAAGGACGATCCGGCCGGCGTCGCCGATATCATCCTCGAAGCGGCGGTCTCCACCATCCTCGACATGGAAGACAGCGTCGCCACGGTCGACGCCGGGGACAAGGTGCTGGTCTATCGCAACACGCTCGGCCTGCTGAACGGCACGCTGTCGGCGGACTTCGAAAAGGGCGGCAAGACCGTCAAGCGCGCGCTCAATCCCGACCGTATCT
Organism: Bradyrhizobium sp.; assembly: GCA_018971675.1. GTDB lineage: Bacteria > Pseudomonadota > Alphaproteobacteria > Rhizobiales > Xanthobacteraceae > Bradyrhizobium. The sequence goes on along the minus strand of JAGXAF010000307.1, from coordinate 985 downwards.
ACAAGACGCCGGATGGCGAGGAGCTCAGGCTGCACGGCCGCAGCCTGCTGTTGATGCGCAATGTCGGCCATCACATGTTCACCGATGCCGTGCTCGACAGCACAGGCGCGGAGATTCCGGAAGGCCTGCTCGACGCCGCGGTGACCGGCCTGCTCGCCATCCACGACCTCAAGGGCAGCGGCGAGATCCGCAACAGCCGAACCGGTTCGATCTATATCGTCAAGCCGAAGATGCATGGTCCCGACGAGGTCGCGCTGACCTGCGAGCTGTTCGGCCGGGTCGAGAAGATGCTGTCGCTACCGGAAAACACCCTGAAGATCGGCATCATGGACGAGGAACGCCGCACCACGGTCAATCTCAAGGCCTGCATCCAGCGGGCGCTGGCGCGCATCGTGTTCATCAACACCGGCTTCCTCGATCGCACCGGCGACGAAATCCATACCTCGATGGAAGCCGGTCCGATGATCCGCAAGAACGACATGAAGGCACAGCCCTGGATCAAGGCCTATGAGGAATGGAACGTCGATGTCGGCCTGATCGACGGCCTGCCCGGCCACGCCCAGATCGGCAAGGGCATGTGGGCCGCACCGGACATGATGGCCGACATGCTGGCGCAAAAGATCGCGCACCCGCAGGCCGGCGCCACCACGGCGTGGGTGCCGTCGCCGACGGCGGCGACGCTGCATGCCCTGCACTATCATCAGGTCAACGTGCTGGCGCGCCAGCAGGAACTCGCCAAAGGCGGCCCGCGCGCGAAACTGGCTGATATCCTCACCATCCCGGTGTCGCAATCGAACTGGGCCCCCGATGATGTCCGGCAGGAGATCGACAACAACTGCCAGGGCATCCTCGGCTATGTCGTGCGCTGGATCGATCAGGGCGTCGGCTGCTCCAAGGTGCCCGACATCCATGACATCGGCCTGATGGAAGATCGCGCCACGCTGCGGATCTCGAGCCAGCACCTCGCCAACTGGCTGCATCAAGG
>JAGXAF010000306.1 GCA_018971675.1 Bradyrhizobium sp. | reverse complement strand
CTGAGGAGCGCGCTCTTGCGCGCGTCTCGAAGGATGGCGACAGCACTTGCGGCCCATGGTTCGAGACGGCGCAAGAGCGCCTCCTCACCATGAGGCCGTTTTGTTGCGCGGTAACGGCATAATTCCCTCCAAAATAGTAGCTGGACAAGGTAGGTCAGAAATACTGACATTTCCGGATCTGGCACGTCTGCGAGAACAATGTGGGTCTCCGGTTTGTACAGTTGCGAGCCTCACCCCCGTCGCGTATCTGCTTGCCATGACAGCCGCACAGCCCGCAGCAGAGTCGATGCCCAAGGTGGCCTCGGCGCATGACAAGATTCTGATTGTCGATTTCGGCAGCCAGGTGACGCAATTGATCGCGCGCCGGGTGCGCGAGGAGGGCGTCTACTCCGAGATCGTGCCGTTCCAGAAGGCGGAAGCTGCCTTCCGGGAGATGAAGCCAAAAGCCGTGATCCTCTCCGGCGGTCCGGAATCGGTGCACGAGGCCGGCTCGCCGCGCGCGCCGCAATCGATCTTCGATTCCGGCGTCCCTGTGCTCGGCATCTGCTACGGCCAGATGACCATGGCCGCTCAGCTCGGCGGTGAGGTCGAGGGCGGGCACGCCAGAGAGTTCGGCCGCGCCGACCTCGAGGTCAAGGCGCCAAGCAACCTGTTCGATGCCATCTGGTCGATAGGCGAGAAGCATCCGGTGTGGATGAGCCACGGCGACCGCATCACCAAAATGCCGCCGGGCTTTGTCGTGGCCGGCGTCTCGGCGAATGCGCCCTTCGCCGTCATTCAGGACGAGAAGCGCAAATATTACGGCCTGATGTTCCACCCCGAAGTGGTGCATACGCCCGACGGCGCCAAGCTGATCCGCAACTTCGTCCGCAAGGTCGCTGGCCTCACCGGCGACTGGACCATGCGCGCGTTCCGCGAGGAAGCGATCGAGAAAGTCCGCGCGCAGGTTGGCAAAGGCAGGGTGATCTGCGGCCTCTCCGGCGGCGTCGATTCAGCGGTGGCGGCGGTGCTGATTCACGAGGCCATCGGCGACCAGCTCACCTGCGTGTTCGTCGACCATGGCCTGCTGCGGCTCGATGAAGCCAGGACCGTCGTCGACCTGTTCCGGCACCACTACAACATTCCGCTGGTCCATGTTGATGCCTCGAAGCAGTTCCTTGGCGAACTCGCGGGCGTCACCGATCCCGAGGTGAAGCGCAAGACCATCGGCCGCCTGTTCATCGACGTGTTCGATGCTGAAGCAAAAAAGATCGCAGAAAAAGGTCAAGGATCGGCGGATTTCCTCGCGCAGGGCACGCTCTATCCCGACGTCATCGAGAGCGTATCGTTCACCGGCGGACCTTCTGTGACCATCAAGTCGCATCACAATGTCGGCGGCCTGCCGGCGCGCATGAAGATGAAGCTGGTCGAGCCGTTGCGCGAACTGTTCAAGGACGAGGTCCGTATACTCGGGCGTGAACTCGGCCTGCCGGAAATCTTCGTCGGGCGCCATCCGTTTCCCGGACCGGGCCTCGCGATCCGCTGCCCCGGCGAGATCACGAAAGAAAAGCTCGACATCCTGCGCAACGCGGATGCGGTCTATATCGACCAGATCCGCAAGCACGGCCTCTACGACCAAATCTGGCAAGCGTTCGCCGTATTGCTCCCGGTCAAGACCGTCGGCGTGATGGGCGACGGCCGCACTTACGAATATGTCGTCGGCCTGCGCGCGGTCACCTCGACCGACGGCATGACCGCGGACTTCTATCCGTTCGAGATGAAGTTCCTCGGCGAAACCGCGACCCGCATCATCAACGAGGTCAAGGGTGTCAACCGTGTGGTCTATGACGTGACGTCGAAGCCGCCGGGCACCATCGAGTGGGAATGAAAGAGACATGAGAGTGAGCCTTCCCACAAAAGGTCCGTGAGGCTAGGCAGCGCTAGTCATGGGATTTGGCGTATTCATTCACCGCTCGGATTCGATCTATGATGACAGCCCCGCTGAGCGCTACCAATTTCCTAGTCAATATCTTCGTCGTGTTGAGGCGTGCATCGGCGATTGGATCGTTTATTACGAACCAAGCAAGATTGCCGAAACCCGAGGGTATTTCGCAATCGCTACAGTTCGTGAAGTCATCTCCGATCCTAAAAGCTCGGGAATGTTCCTGGCGCTGATTGAGCCCGGTAGCTATCTCGATTTTGCTAACCCGGTTCCTTTCAACGGCGCGGCAGGACCAATTGAGCACGGTCTTCTCAACGAGCATGGCCGGATTTCTGGTCGCGCCCAATCGGCGGTTCGTTCGCTCTCGCTAGACGACTTCAACAGGATATGTCACCTCGGCTTCGACGAGACAGCACCCTTGCTACCCCGGCTTGATACGGACAAGCCCTCAGGCTTTGAAGAGGTGCAAGAGCCGTTTCAGGTTGAGCAGCAGCGTGATCGCGTTAGCGTCACGATTTCGCGAGTTCTGCGAGATAGGGTGTTCCGTCGTATCGTTTTGCGCGCTTACGACGAGCGTTGTGCCGTGACAGGGATCAAGCTCATCAACGGGAGCGGCCGAGCTGAAGTTGCCGCCGCGCATATCCGGCCCGTAGAAAAGGACGGACCAGA
>JAGXAF010000088.1 GCA_018971675.1 Bradyrhizobium sp. | reverse complement strand
TTGCCGGCGTTGCAGGCCGACGAGCTGCCGCATTGGGATATATTGCAGCTCAACCCTTTCAATTGGACAGACATCAAAATGCTCGCGCCGCTCGTCCCGGTGCTTTTGCTCGAACTCAGCCTCGTCGGCTGGAAGGCTAGCTCAATCCGCCGCCTCGTTGCGCTGCAGAACGAATCGATAATGACCGATTGGGCCTTTCTGCTGCTGCTAATCAGCGGACTGTACGGCATTTTAATTATGGCGGCCGGGTTTGGCATCTATGCTCATCGAATAGAGGCAGCCGCGCATTGGCACGCCTGGGAATTTTTCGCCGCGCAACCGTTATGGATAGCGGTGCCGGCGCTTTATCTCGGACGGAGTTTCTCGTCCTATTGGCTGCATCGTCTGCAGCATTCGCAATGGCTTTGGCCGCTGCACAAGACGCATCACGCGGCACGCGAGTTCACGATCCTGAATTATTTGCGCGGCCATCCCGTCGAGTTGGCATGGCAGACGCTTGCTCAGACGGTGCTGTTTGCCTCTATCGGATTTTCAGTTGACGCGATTAGCTGGTACTTACTGCTCAACACAGGGCAGCAATTTTTGTCCCATTCAAACGCGACGCAGCTACTGCCACTGGAGCGGTTTGGACTGGTGACGGCCGCGGGTCATCGGATCCATCACGGGATTGAGCCGCGCTATCACAATCGCAATTTCGGCGAGCTTCTCAATATATGGGATCGCCTTTTCGGCACGTATCTTCCGCCGACCCGGCATCTGTTGCAAATACCGATCGGCGTTGAAGACGGCGAGCAACCGTACAATGACCCCCTTCTTCCGATTGCGCTCTGCCAACAAGCGGCAGGTTGGTTGCGTATTATCGGTGCCCGAATAAGGATTCCCGTGCCGAAGCGGTCTCCCCTCTAGGCGCCACAGGTCATCTTCGACCGAGTCCGTGAGCTTTGCTGCCATTTGGCGCCGCAAGCATCATTGCGCAACCTTGAACGAAAAGTGGCCGCTCACCTTGTGGGTGTCGACCGATACGGCGTGCCAGTCGACATCGTAGCTTCCGGGCGAAAGCGGCTTTGAGATCGGCACGATCAGTTGGCTCTTGTGGCTCGGGTCAACCGAGGGACCGGCCGTCTCGACGAGATGCCCGCCTTGATCCTTGACCGCTAATCCGGAGAATTTGGCGATCAGATCCTCCGTGAACGTCAACCGGATCTCCTTTGGCGATGCAACCGTTGCGCCCTGCCCGGGATCTGTCGCTTCAAGGACAGGATGAGCGTAAGCCACCGCGCTGACGAAACCAGCTATAACGATCGCCAGGGTTGTCAGAATGGTTTTGCGTGGCATCAAGTTGTTCCTTCTCTTCAGCACATTGCGCTTGTCAAATGCCTCCCCCAACCGCAGGGGACGGGAGAGGCCGCCGGTTCTAATCGTCGTCATCGCCACCATACCAGTTGTGGTGCGCGCCGGAATGCCAGTCGTGGTGGTATCCCGAGTGGGGACCATAATGCTCGCCGTAGTGCCAGCCATTATAGGGATCCCAATGGTACCCGCTGTGCGGACCGACGTGCGAGCCCGAGTGCCAATCGTGGTGCCAGCCTTCATGCCAGCCGTGCACACGCGGCTGATACCAACCGCCTTGGTCGTCGTCGTCATCGTGGGCGCTCGCAGCCTGCGTGAATGTCATGAACATTGCTGCTGCAGCCAGCAATCCCACCATGGGCGTCACGCGCCGCTTTCTAGTCTTGACCTCGGTTTTCATTTGTCGTGCTCCAGAATGCGCCCGAACCGATCGGAATCATTGTCGCCATCATCGGTCCGTTTCCCAACCGATCGGATGTTGCGCGGCTTGAGATGAACGACGTCAGAACGAGAAATTTCTCGTCGGTTCACTTAAGTTGGTCAAAGGCAGCTCACGCACGGCGTTGATGCCGACCGGTTCCGTCTCCCGCAGGCGGAGGGGCGGTCCATCGGCCCAGAATCCAGACTTCCATCCTTCTCCGCCGTGACCAGCACCGCGGAATGCGCATTCTTGATCAGCTCCCAGATTTTTAGAGCATCTTTGTCATGTTCAGAAATCTGCGCCACGGTGAGTTCATCTGGGGAATGCCGAATTAAGGGGGCATCTCCCGCCTCCCGCCATTGTGGCTTGTCATTGGGCATAGCCAATATAAAATTAGTGGCGGTCAAGGTCAGGGGGGCGCAATGAGACATCTTCTCCAATTGTCCGTGACGATATTGACATGCGCCATGCTGACCACGGTACTCGCGCAAAGCGCAGGCGGGCCCCCGGCTTGGGCGTATCCAATGAACCCTCCCGGCTTCAAGCCGACGCCTGATGACGGCGCCCTGCGACACGTAACCGGCAGTAGTCTTTCCCTCACTTTATCGCAGGTGAACAACCGATTCTTCGCTTCCGATTGGCATCCTGAGGATCATCCACCCTTGCCTGGCGTCGTCGCGCACGGCAGAGAGCCCGACGTGCTCGCTTGCGGCTTCTGCCATCGGTCAGACGGTCCCGGTGGCCCCGAGAGCGCGGACCTCATGGGCCTGCCGGAAAGCTATATCCTGCAACAAATTGCCGACTTCAAAGCCGGGACACGACAGGGTTCAGTTCAAAGTCGGATTCCGGCCAAGCTAATGTCGTCCATCGCCAAGGCCATAACCACAGATGACGCGAAAGCCGCTGCAACCTATTTTTCATCTGTAAGGCCGAGATCGATCATTCGCGTAGTCGAAGCGGATACGGCACCAAAGGTCCATGTCACAAGCTGGTTTCTGGCCGCCGTTCCAGACGGCGAGCGAGAGCCAATCGGACAACGCATCATCGAAGTTCCGGATGATCTGGCGCAGTACATAAGTCGTGACAGTCGATCGCGTTTTACAGCTTATGTGCCCGTCGGCAGCATTGAGCGCGGTAAGGAACTGGCGAATAACGCAGGCAAGACCGTTCAATGCGGGAGTTGTCACGGCATCGACTTGAACGGCGAAGGCGCGATACCCGGCATAGCCGGTCGATCGCCGACTTATATCTTCCGGCAGCTCTATGATTTCAAACATGGCACGAGGTCGGGCCCGGGAGGAGAAGTCATGAAGCCAATCGTTGAAACGCTCTCCGTCGACGACATGATTTCGCTTGCTGCCTACGCATCCTCGTTAGCGCCCTAGCCCATCGCGAAGAACTGCTCGCCCTCGGCGATGAAGCGATGCTGCTCGAAGAGATCGACGGTTTCATCGCTGGGCTGCTGGCCTGCCCGGAACTGCCCGGCGATTGGCTTCCCGTTGTCTGGCATGATGACAGTTAAACGGCAGGAAGCAACGTCACCCTTTAATCGAGGCGGTAATTCGCCCGCAGACTGAGCTAACCCGACCGATGCGGTTAATAGGGTGCCTAATCGGGTCGTCAAATGACGACGCATCGCTATTGCGGCCCGCCGGCCACCCCCTGGTTGCTCGCGGTGATCAGAATGGCGCGGAAGTCGTTGACGTTGGTGCGAGTTGGGCCGGTGATCACCTGATCGCCCAGCGCCTCAAAGAAGCCGTGACCGTCGTTGTTGGCGAGCGATGCCTTCGCGTCGATTCCCAGTGCCGCGGCGCGGGCCAACGTATCCGGCGTCGCGATCGCTCCGGCTATTTCCTCGGCCCCGTCCACGCCATCGGTGTCACCGGCGAGCGCAAAAACGTTCGGGATGCCACCGAGCTCCACGGCGAGAGCAAGCAGGAACTCCACATTGCGACCGCCGCGACCGGTGCCCTTGATCGTCACGGTCGTTTCGCCTCCCGACAACAGGACAACCGGAGGCCGCACCGGCTGGGCCCATTCGACGGTCTGCCGCGCGATGCCCGCCATCACGCGGCCGACCTCGCGTGCCTCGCCTTCCAGCGCGTTGCCCAGGATGAGCGGGGTGAAACCGGCGTTTCGAGCGACTTCGGCGGCGGCTTCAAGCGAGAGCTGCGGCGTCGCAATCGTCGTCGTGCGCGCTGTCGCGAGCCGCGCATCGCCGGCTTTCGGGGTCTCCTCCTGCGCGCGTCTCAGATGCTCGATCACTGATTTCGGTTCGGTGATGCCGTATTTGGTCAGTACCGCGGCGGCCTCCACAAATGTCGAGGGATCGGCGACGGTTGGTCCGGACGCGATCAGCCCCGGATCGTCGCCGGGCACATCGGAGATCACGAGGGTCGCGACCTCTGCAGGATAGGCCGCGGCCGCCAGGCGCCCGCCCTTGATGGCCGACAGATGCTTGCGCACGATGTTCATTTCGCCGATCGAAGCGCCCGACCGGAGCAGCACGACGTTGACCGCCTGCTTGTCCTCCAGCGTGAGGCCAGGCGCCGGAAGCGTGAGCAGCGCCGACCCGCCACCTGAAACAAGAGCGATCACAAGGTCGTCAGGCCCCAATCCCTCCACCATGGCCCGGATGCGTTCGGCGGCCTTCATGCCGCGGCTGTCCGGGACCGGATGCGAGGCTTCGACAATCTCGATGCGCTTGCAGGGCACGCTGTGGCGGTCACGCGTGACGACGAGACCCGTCAGGGGCCCCGGCCAATTGTCCTCAAGAGCCTTGGCCATCGACGCCGACGCCTTGCCTGCGCCGACGACGATCGTGCAGCCTTTGGGCGGCAACGGCAAATGCGCCGGGATGCGTAGCGACGGCAACGCGGCATCCACTGCCGCATCGAACATCGCCCTCAGTAACTCACGCGGCGCGATTGCCATCCGCCTTCCTTTCACCAGGAGAGCCTTCGCCTGCAGTGGAAGGCCACCTGCGAAGGTTCGCTTTCCAGCGCCCAGAGCGTTTTCGAGCGAAGCATGCCCTCGGACTTGATCCGTGGGTGGATACCGGTTCGCGTGAAGAAAACGCGTCAAAACAACAATCCAGAGCCCCGTTCCGATTCTATCGGAACGGAAACGGCTCTAGTCGTTGGCGGCCCGAAGCGCCTCGCAGACGGCCTCGGTCACTTGCCTCGTCTTCGCGTTGCCGCCGAGATCGGGCGTGTGCAAGTTCGGATCCGCCGTCACGCGTTCCACCGCCTTCATCAGGCGGTCGGCGGCGCGCTTCTCGCCCAGATGCTCCAGCATCATCGCCGCGGTCCAGAAGGTCGCGACCGGGTTGGCAACGCCCTTGCCGGTGATGTCGAACGCCGAGCCATGAATCGGCTCAAACATCGAGGGCGCGTCGCGCTCAGGGTTGATGTTCGCGGTCGGCGCAATGCCGAGCGAGCCGGCCAGAGCCGCCGCGAGATCCGAAAGAATGTCGGCGTGAAGGTTGGTCGCCACAATGGTGTCGAGCGTCTGCGGCTTCATCACCATGCGCATCGTCATGGCGTCGACCAGCATCTTGTCCCACGTCACATCCGGAAATTCCCTGGCGACTTCTGCTGCGATTTCATCCCACATGACCATCGCGTGCCGCTGCGCATTCGACTTGGTAACAACCGTCAGCAGCTTGCGTGGACGTGACTGCGCCAGCTTGAATGCATACCGAATAATGCGTTGGACGCCGGGCCGCGTCATCACCGACACGTCCTGCGCGACTTCGATCGGCAACCCCCGGTGCGCGCGGCCGCCGACGCCCGAATATTCGCCTTCGGAATTTTCGCGAACGATGACCCAATCGAGCTCAGGACCGGACACATGACGAAGCGGGCTGGTGATGCCCGGCAGAATGCGCGTCGGCCGCACATTTGCGTATTGATCGAGCGGCTGACAGATTGCCAGCCGGAGACCCCACAGCGTGATGTGGTCCGGAATATCGGGGGCCCCGACGGCGCCGAACAGGATTGCGTCGAACTTCCTGAGCTGAGCGGCGCCGTCTTCGGGCATCATGACGCCGTGCTTCCTGTAGTAGTCGGAGCCCCAGTCGAAATCCTTGAATTTCAGCTGGAAGCCGCCATCGCGTTCGGCGCAAACCTTCAGCGCTTCAACCGCGGCGTCAACAACCTCAGGTCCGATGCCGTCGCCGCCCATCGCGGCGATATTGTAGGTTTTCATCGTCGATCTCCTTTTTCAGGAAAGCAAATCTAGAGTTGATGGTGATGAACTCAGGGGTTCGTGGAACTCACGGCACCTTGAGAGCCGCGCTGCGAGCCTGCGAGAACCAGGGTCAGGATCGCGGACAGGCACAACAGTCCCGCGACAACATAAAGACCGCCGAGAAAGCTTCCCGTTGTGTCCTTGATCCACCCGATCACCGCCGGACCGACAAAGCCGCCGAGGTTGCCGATCGAATTGATCGTTGCGATTCCAGCCGCAGCGGCCGAACCGGACAGAAACATCGTCGGCATGCTCCAGAGCGGAGGTTTCGCCGAACTGATGCCGACATTCACCAGGCTAAGCGCAAATACGACGGCCGCAACGGAGCCGGCGACCCCGGCGAGCGCGAGACCGACGGCGGCGACGATGCAGGCAATCACGACATGCCAGGTTCTTTCGCCCGTGCGGTCGGAATGACGAGCCCACAGGATCATCGCAACGATCGCTATGGTTGGCGGCACGGCATTGAGGAGGCCGACGCTCATCGTCGAAAGGCCGAATTGCTTGATGATCTGCGGCGCCCAGATTCCGAGCGTGTAGAGGCCTGCCGAAGTACCGAAGTAAATCAGCGAGAGCGCCAGGACGCGCAGGTCCGCCAGCCCGCGCCAGACACTGTGATGAGCCCTCGCTCCTTTCGCGGCATGTTCCGCATTCATCGTGTTGACGAGCCACTCGCGTTCGTCGTCGGCGAGCCATGTCGCCTTTTCGGGACGATCCGTCAGATAGACAAGGACGACAAAGCCGAGGAGAACGGCAGGAATTCCCTCGAGGATAAACATCCACTGCCAGCCCTTGAGACCCATGATCCCGTCCATTCCCAGCAAGGCGCTTGACAGCGGCGAGCCGAGAACCGTGGAAATGGGGGCAGCGGCCATGAAGAACGAGACGACTTGCGCTCGTCGCCGTGCCGGAAACCAGTAGCTGAGATAGAGAATAATACCGGGAAAGAATCCCGCTTCGGCAACGCCCAGCAGGAAGCGGAGCGCGTAGAAGCTGTTTTCACCCTGGATGAACGCAAAGGCCACGGAGATGATGCCCCATGTGACCATGACGCGGGCGATCCAAAGGCGCGCGCCGACGCGATCCAGGATGATGTTCGACGGCACTTCGAACAGGAAGTAGCCGAGGAAGAAAATGCCGGCGCCGAAACCGAAAACGGAGGACGAAAACCCGAAATCCTTGTTCATCGTCAATGCCGCAAAGCCGACATTGACCCGGTCGATGAACGATATGAAGTAGAGCAACATGACAAACGGCACGATGCGCAGGGAGATTTTGCGCAAGACTTGCCGTTCCAGCGAACTGGTCATAAGGCGGCTCCGTTCTCACATTTATTGATGTGCGAACTTCCTACGACCTGTGGCGGCGCCGGCCAATCGACCTATGATTATATAAAGAATTGATATAATGTGCGGCGGGAAACGCACATGGACCTTTACCAACTACGATGCTTCGTGGCCGCGGCCGAAGAACTCCACTTTGGTCGGGCTGCCCGAAAGCTCGATATCCTCCCATCAGCCTTTGGCCGCAACGTACGGCTTCTCGAGGAATATCTGGGGACGAAATTATTCCTGCGCACGACACGTAGCATTGCCCTGTCGGAGGACGGAGAGCAATTGTTGCACGATGCGCGCAAGCTGATTGCGCTTGCAGACACAATCCGGGCTCGCTTCCGTGAGGGCGTTCGTTCGAAGGCAGCAAAGCTGAGGGTTGGCGCGATCGATAGCGCGGCGGCCGGCTTGCTTCCCTTGTTACTCAACGACTTTCGCAGAGAGCGACCAGGCGTCGAAGTCCAGCTTTTCGAGGACAAGACAATCCGGCTTTTACCACGGGTGCTTTCGGGCCGGCTCGATCTTGCTTTCGTCCGGCCGCCCAGGGGCCGCGACCCGAACCTTGTGTACAGGCATCTCCTTTACGAGACGCCGGTTGTAGCAATGACATCAAGACATCCGTTAGCTCGCCGGAAAAGAGTCTCAATCAAGGACATCGCAGATCAACCGCTCATTGTGCCAGACCGCCGATCAAGACCCCACAGCCACGACCTGACCATCAAGGTGTTCGAAACGAGCGGTTATGAACCGCGAGTTGCCCAGGTTGCCGACGAAAAGCAAACGATCATCAATCTCGTGTCGACTGGCCTGGGGATCGCGATCGTCCCGCGATGGACGTCACGCCTGGCGATCAAGGGCGTCGTCTATCTGCCTTTGCAAATCGAAGCGGCGCCTAACGTGGGCAGGCTGCCTTTGGCCGCCGTCTGGATGCGGAATTCGCGTGACGCTCTACGTGACAGCCTTCTGGAGACACTGACGAGGAATATCCATTCATACGCGAAACAGGCATGACTCGAGCGCCCTCTAATGCCCTCCCCTGGCCTGGATCGGCGCCTCGTCCGATATCCCCACGCGGTACCACACAAAGACCGCCAGCATCGCGACCGGGATACCGATGAGCGAGGTCCAGATGAAGAACCAGACAAAGCCCGTATGCTCGATCACGAAGCCCGAGAAACCGGCCAGAATGCTGCCCGGAAAGGCGCAAAGCGAGGTCAAGAGGCCGAACTGGCTCGCCGCATGCTCGACCGACGCGAGCGTCGACATGTACGTGATGAGCACGATCGACGCGAAGGCGTAAGCAAAGCCCTCAACGCCGACCGCCAGTGTGAAGGTCCAGAACGCCTTGCCGCCATCGCCGCCATGCGCCGCAAGAAGCGCGAGCGCGAGATGCGATGCCGAGCCCGCGACCGTGCCGACAAGGAGGCTCGGCATCATGCCGATGCGCGGGATCAGCCACCCGGCCATGAAGGTGCCGCCAAGCGCGATCCAGAAGCCGAAGACCTTGGTGACGGTCGCGATGTCGGTATTCGTGAAGCCCTGGTGCTTGAAGAGCGGCACCGCCATCGCGCTCGCGATGTAGCCCGGCATGCGGAAGCCGGCAACGAGCAGCAGGATCGCGACCGCCATCGGGCCGAGCCGCTTGAGGAGGTCCTGGATCGGCGCCCAGATCGTCTTGACAAAGCCGGCATGCGGCTTGTGAGGCTCCATGTCGGAGATCGGTTCAGGCGCGAACAACGTCGCTACGATCCCGACCAGCATCAAGGCCGCCATGCACAGATAGGCGCCCTTCCAACCGATGCGATCGGCGAGGTAGAGCGCGCCTGCGCCGGCCGCAAGGTTGCCGACGCGCCAGCCGATCTCCGTCCATGAGGACAAAACCGCCAGCACCGCCTGTTTCTCCGGCGGGCGCACACTCGTGATACGCCAGCCGTCGAGCACAAGATCGAGCGTTGCGCCCGCGACCCCGAGCGCGAAGGAGAATCCGACCGTCCACCAGATCCAATGGCCGGGATCGCCGAGGGCTATCCCAACCAGCATGACCATGACGGTCAGAATGGCCATGACCAACCAGCCGCGCCGACGCCCGAGCGCCTGCCCGATCAGCGGCGGATCGTATTGATCGAGAAAGGGCGCCCAGACAAACTTGAACTTGTACGCGAGAGTGAGTTCGCTAAGCAGGCCGATCGTCGCCAACGGCACGCCCGCATCGGTCAGCCAGGCCGATTGCGTCGAATAGGTCAGCAGAAACGGCATTCCGGAAGAGAAGCCCAGGCCCAGCGCCGGGGCTATTCGCCTATCCCTGACAAGGGCCGACCAGAAGGGGATGCGCTCGGCCTCGGTGCTCGCGATCGTGGTCTGCATGCTGATCCCCCGTATCGATCATACAACTTGCCGTTGGGCCGACGGCATCCTCAACGCGGACGCCAGCACCCGCAGACCCTCGACGAGCTGCGCCCGGTTGCGCGCGGCGCCAAGCGAGACCCGCACGGCATATGGCGCGTCCGGATTCACCGCGAACGCGTCGCTGCCGACCACGGCAAGGCCGTTTCGCAGCAGATAGGATGCGAAGCCCTCGCGTCGCCATTCGGGCGGCAGTGTGAGCCACAGGTGATGGCCGGCGCGCCCGGCCGAAAACCCAATGCCCTTCAGCGTGCGCGCGGCAAGCTGCTGGCGGCCGATCGCTTCGCTGCGGATCGCACCGATGATTCGCTCCGCGATCCCGCTTTCGATCCAATGCGTCACCAGCGCGACCATCAGCGGCGGAGGCATCTGCGCCGCCGCCTGCAGACGCGCGCTCATCTCCTCCTGCGCCGCCACATCGGGCGTCAGCAGATAGGAAACCCGCAAGGCGGGCGCGATGCATTTCGACAGCGTCGTCGCCAGATATGTTCGCTCCGGAATGAGATTTGCGATCGGCGAAACGGAGGGCGCGAGCAGGCCGTAGGCGTCGTCCTCGATGAGAACGGTACCTGCCGCGCGGATCGTTGCAGCGACCGCGGCGCGGCGTGCGGGGGAAAGCGTGGCCGTGGTGGGGTTGTGCAACGTGGGGATAAGGTACACCGCTTTCGGTTTGTGGACGCGGCACGCCGCTTTCAACTCGTCGGGCAGCACACCCTCCTCGTCCATGGCGACGCCGATCAGCCGGATACCGAGCCGCGCCGCGGCCGCCTTCATCCCGGGAAAGGTCAACGCTTCCGTCAGCACGATGTCGTCGCGGCCGGCGAGTCGCATCAGCAGATTGAAGATGATCGTCTGCGTTCCCGGATAGACCACGAGACGTTCGGCGGCAGCATGTGGAACGCGCGCGCGCAGCCAGCGCGCCGCGGTCTGCCGCTCGCTCTCACTGCCGCCGGGCAGCAGATAATTCAGGAATGCCGTCAGCCCTGACTTTTGCCGGATCGCCTCAAGCCCCTGCAGGATGCGATCGTCGAGCTGCGCCTCAAGCGGATGAGGCGGTACGTTCATGGACAGATCGATCCTGACCTCCGGCGCGCTCTCGCTCGCCAGCCGCACCGTGGTTTCGGAAACGAACGAACCCCGTCCGACCCGCGCCTCGATCAGTCCCCTGCGCCGTGCTTCGCTATACGCGCGCGTCACCGTGGTGAGATCGATTCCGAGCGTCCTGGCCAGTGCCCGATGGGTTGGCAGTTGCTGGCCCCGCACCAGGCGCCCCGAGGCGATATCGCCCTCCATCGCGTCCACTATCCGCTGATACAGCGGCCCTTCCAGTTCTGAGATTGTAGGGATCCACTCCATGCAATTTGTCCGGTTTTCTTTGATTGTATGACATCATGGTCTCATATTGTATGCGAAACATGAAGAGGAAAGGGCATCAAATGATAGGCCAAACACCGACCACCCTTGGTCAAGCGATGTGGCGCGGGTTTCTCGGGCGCTGCCCGCATTGCGGCGAGGGAAAGCTGTTCGCACGCTTCCTCAAGGTGACCGATCACTGCGCGAGTTGCGGCGAAGAGCTGTTTCATCAGCGCGCCGATGATTTTCCGGCCTATCTCGTGATCGCCATTGTCGGTCATGCCGTGGTGCCCGGCATTCTGGCGGTTGAAACGGCCTATGCGCCGCCGCTGATGTTGCAGTTCCTGCTCTGGCTTCCGCTGACGCTGATCGCCTCGCTGGCGCTGCTGCAGCCGGTCAAGGGAGCGATCGTCGGGCTGCAATGGCAGAACGGGATGCATGGATTTGACACTTCCAGGCGGGGTAACCGGCTCCCGGTTGCTGTCGCGAGGTTTTGAAACCGAGGCGTTCGCGGCGCCAGAGAGGAGCGCCGTTTGATGCCGAATTGACAAAAACGCGCGACAGCGGAGCTGTCGCTAGGAGCCTGTCCAAGTAGGTTGGACATTGGGGTGATTGACGGGTGGTGCGGAGTTCATGCGGCGGCCGCCAGCTTGACGAGGTTGTGAGCGGTGCAGATGAGCGCCCATTCGGCCCTCACCTTCTCGATGCCGCGCAACAGGAACTGCCTGAACCCTCTGGCCTGTTTGATCTGTCCGAACACCGGCTCCACGATCTGCTTTCGCAATCGGTAGCGACTTCGATAGCCTGCGCGCTTGAGCTTGGCGCTCATCTTGGCGATCAGCGAGCCGGGTGGGGACGCCTTCTGTGCGGTTGCGGACTTGGTGCCATGCTTCTGTCGTCCGGTGGCGATGTAGCCCGCGATGCGCCGCCTCTTGATCGTGCGAAGATTGCTGTCCGAGCAGTAGCCGGCGTCGGCTGACACTTCATCGGGATTGGTCCCAAGATTAGTCCTGATCGCGTCGAGCAACGGCGCCAGTTGCGCCTGATCGCTGGAGCTATTGGTCAGCATCTGCGCCACGATGATTTGATGGTCGCCATCGACGGCGGCTTGGGCGTTATAGCCCTGGATGTAACCGTCCTTGGTCTTGAGGATGCGGCTCTCCGGATCGGTGAAGTTGCGTTGCGCCTTGCCGTCGGGTTTCGCCTTTGGCGGCGCTGGCGTCTTGCCGGTCTTGTTGCGGCCTTCTCGCTTGAGCCGCTCTTGCGCCTCGGCTCGCGCTGCTATCTCCGCCTCTGCGGCGGCTTTGGCTTCGGCCTCCAGTGTGGCCTTGGCCTCGCGTATCTTTTCAAGCCGCTTCTCTTTGTCGGCAACCCAATCCGGCATCTCGTCGCCGCGTTTGTCGCCGTAGAGCCTGTCCTCCTCGCGATCGGCAGCCTCCGCCGCCTTGAGCCAGCGATCGACCTCGGCCGCAAGCTCCGCTTCCCGCTTCTTCATCCGATCGTAGCTCATCGCTTTGTGCTTGGAGGCATTGGCCTTGAGCTTGGTGCCGTCGAGCGCGACATGGCCAAGCTTCACCAATCCCGCCTTCTCCGCAAGCTTCAACACTTGCACGAACAGAGCCGCCAGCGCCTTCAAATGCCGGCGCCGGAACTCGCTGATCGTACGGAAGTCCGGCGGGTCGCCCGCCACGATCATCATGAAGTCCGCGCGCTCAACCGCCGCACGGCCGATCCGCCGCGACGAGTAGATGCCGCTGGCATAGCCATGCAGAAGCAGCGCCGTCATCAGCCGGGGATCGAATGGCGGCTGACCCAGCCCGCTCGTGTAGCTGCTGATAATCGCACAAAGATCAAGGCTTTCCCTGACCAGCGACACGATCAGCCGCGACAGGTGGTCCTTCGGCACATAGTCCTGCACGCTCGGCGGCAGAAGCTGTGCCTCATCGATCTTCCAGCGGCGAAAATCCTTGCTCATAAGCCCGCAACGAATCAGACTCGCCGCTACTTGACCAGTCACTACTTGGACAGGCTCCTAGGCGATGAGGGTCGCCGCCTTTGTGCGGAGCTCCCTTGGAATTTCCACCGTGGCCGTGACGGACGCGAGATCGCGCGGCCTGCTCGGCGG
>JAGXAF010000087.1 GCA_018971675.1 Bradyrhizobium sp. | reverse complement strand
CGGAGCGCGTAAGCGCGCAGGTTATCGGCCAGCGCCTCCTCGTATCTTTTCAGGCTGTGCAGCACAATGGCCCGCATTTCCAGCACCACATGCTGGTTCGGCCGCAGCCTGTCGACCAGATTGAAATAAGACAGGGCCTCCTCCGGCCGTCCCGTTTCGCGCAGCAGGAAACCGCAACGATAGGCGGTATCCCAATGATCCGGCTTGAGCTTGAGCGCATGCTGGAAGGTCAACAGGGCCTCGTCGGTGCGCCGTAATTCGGCGAGGGCGCCACCGAGATCCTTCCACCGATCGGCGTCGTCGGGCCTGAGCTGCACGGCCTTGTCGAAGGTCTTCAGCGCCTCCTCATGCCGTCCCTGGCGCTGCAGCGTGTTGCCAAGGCTGGCCAGATATTCCGGCTTGGGATCCTGGCGGATGGCGCGCGTGAGCCATTCCAGCGCGTGGTCGTATTGCCCGCCCTCGAACGACAACTGACCCAGCAGGTGCAAGGTGTCGGCGTGATTGCAATCGATCGCAAGCGCCTGCTGGCAACAAAGCTGGGCATCGAGCGGCCGTCCGGCCTGTTGGTGGCGAAGCGCGGCCTGAAAGATCGCGGAAGGCGTGCGGGCCTCCGCAACGACCGGATTAGCCCGGGATTTTTGACCGGCTGCCCGGCGTTCGCGGCGGCTCATCGGCACGTTTCGGGTAGAACGGCCCAACGAGGCCCAAGTGCGGTTCGAGACAAGTGCGATTTGATACTAATGCGGTTCGATAGATGATTCCTTGGGATCTGCACAGTCGCCTTCATCTCATTGCAATGCAAAACGGCCGTCTGGCGGCCATTTTGCATTGCGGCGATCTCCAGACTTCCAGACTGTTTATCGGATCAGCATCGCATCGGAGTTCGTCACCGTCATCGGCTTGCCGGCCTTGGTGACACGGGCGGTCTGGATATACTCGGCGTCGGTGCGGGCCGAGACACTCAACCCGGCCAGCACGATGCCGGCAACGAGAGCGACCACCACGATCTTGAGGTGGGTGGCGCGATCCGCAGAGTGAATTGAGTGGTTCATCTGAGCCCCCAGGCGGCTTTATCGCTATTCGTTGGCCCTATGCTTAACCCCGGCGTATTTCAGGATGGTTTCGCCAGCTTCCCGAAATGGTTTCGTGAGCCCCGGTGGACCGGCCTCGTCGTTGGGCTGCAGTGGTTGGTTCGTCGTGAGGAGCCAATCGGCCAGGCGCTGGTCCGCCTTAGGCAGCCGTCCGGGGCGGTGAACGCTCCAACGCTTGGGATTCCAGCCCCACTTGGGCGGGGCCGCCGCCATGACGCCGTCGTGACCGGCGCGCGGGAACGCGCCCCTGCTGCAAGGATTGTCCCAACAGGAAGGAACGAGCGTCCGGGAAGATATCCATGGCCTGATTGCGACCGGCGCGCCAATGCGGGTGGTGGAAAAGGGGGCCTCGCCCGAAAAGGCTCAAAGCCAGGAAGAAAATGGCTGGGGCGCAGACTTGGACGCAGACTTGGACGCCGAAATGGGCGGTCGAGAAGAGCCATGGTTGAACCGAAGCTCGGGGTCGCGGACCGGTACGTAATCCCAGCGGTGTTTTGTCGCGCTGGGGCGCAGTCGCCGCTGTCAGGAGAGCTTGTCTTGCGCCTCTTGTTGCGCTGAGCTAAGCCTTTAGGAATAACTCCTATCAGGAATCTGCGGGGCAGAAACCGCGGGAAAAGGCATCCCACGATGACCGGCATCTTGCAGAATTATCTTCCTCTAGTGGTGTTTATTGGGGTTGCAAGCCTGATTGGTCTGGTGCTGCTGATCGTCCCGTTCCTAGTGGCTTTTCAGCAGCCAGATCCGGAAAAGCTGTCGGCCTATGAATGTGGATTTAATGCATTTGACGACGCCCGAATGAAGTTTGATGTCCGTTTTTACCTGGTTGCGATCCTGTTTATCATCTTTGATCTTGAGGTGGCCTTCCTGTTTCCCTGGGCGGTGGCGTTCGGAAAGCTGGGAGCTACCGGCTTCTGGTCGATGATGGTTTTCCTCGGCGTCCTCACCGTTGGCTTTGCCTATGAATGGAAGAAAGGCGCGCTCGAATGGGATTGAGCTCCGCTGCCACCACCTCCAGGTCCGCGGTTGCGCCGGCCGCAACCGGGATTCTCGATCCCTCGACGGGGCGACCGGTTGGCGCCAACGATCGCTATTTTCTCGAGGTTAATCACGAACTGTCCGACAAGGGTTTTTTCGTTGCCGCTGCCGACGATTTGATCACCTGGGCGCGCACGGGATCGCTGATGTGGATGACGTTCGGTCTCGCCTGTTGCGCGGTCGAGATGATGCAGGTGTCGATGCCGCGTTACGACGTCGAGCGCTTCGGCTTTGCGCCGCGCGCCTCGCCACGGCAGTCCGACGTGATGATCGTCGCGGGCACGCTGACCAACAAAATGGCGCCAGCGCTCCGCAAGGTCTACGACCAGATGCCGGAGCCGCGTTACGTGATCTCAATGGGGTCGTGCGCCAACGGCGGCGGCTATTATCACTATTCCTACTCGGTGGTTCGAGGCTGCGACCGCATCGTACCAATCGACATCTATGTCCCCGGATGCCCGCCGACGGCGGAGGCGCTGCTTTACGGCGTGCTGCTGCTGCAGAAGAAGATCAGACGCACCGGAACCATCGAACGCTAAAGGTAGAGTATAGAGTATGGACGATGGCAAGCTCGACACCCTCGGGCAGAGGATTGTGAGCGCGCTTCCGGGTGCTGCGACCGGTCACGCGATCGCGTTCAATCAGCTCACGATCGACGTTGCGGCCGAAAAGATCGTCGATGTCGTGCGTTTGCTGCGCGACGACTACCGTTTCCGCTTTGTCAATTTCACCGACGTGACGGCGGTAGATTACCCCGGGCGCGAAAAGCGCTTTGACGTCGTTTATCATCTGCTGTCCCCAACCTTGAATACGCGGCTGCGGCTTCGCGCCGAAGCCGGTGAAAACACGCAAGTCCCCTCTATCATCGAGGTATTTCCCGGCGCGGACTGGTTCGAGCGCGAGTGCTACGACCTGTACGGCGTGATCTTCACCGGTCATCCGGACATGCGTCGGCTGTTGACCGATTACGGCTTCGACGGTCACCCACTGCGCAAGGATTTTCCGCTCACCGGCTTTGTCGAGGTCCGTTACGATGACCAGGAAAAGCGGGTGGTGTATGAGCCGGTCCGGCTCAACCAGGAGTTTCGCAAGTTCGATTTCCTCTCGCCGTGGGAAGGGGCGGACTATCCGGCCTTGCCGGGCGATGAGAAGGCGGGACCGAAGGTCTGATCATGAACGAGCAGAACCTCCGCAATTTCACCATCAACTTTGGGCCGCAACATCCAGCGGCCCACGGCGTGTTGCGCCTGGTGCTGGAGCTCGACGGTGAAGTCGTCGCGCGCGTCGATCCGCATATCGGCCTGCTGCATCGCGGCACCGAAAAGCTGATCGAGCACAAGACCTACCTGCAGGCGATCCCGTATTTCGACCGGCTCGATTACGTCGCGCCGATGAACCAGGAGCACGCGTTCTGCCTCGCGGCGGAAAAGTTGCTTGGTGTCGAAGTGCCGCGGCGCGGGCAGTTGATCCGGGTGCTTTACTGCGAGATCGGCCGCATCCTGTCGCATCTGCTCAACGTCACCACGCAGGCGATGGACGTCGGCGCGCTGACCCCGCCGCTATGGGGTTTTGAAGAGCGTGAGAAGCTGATGGTGTTCTACGAACGCGCCTCCGGCTCTCGCATGCATGCGGCGTTCTTCCGGATCGGTGGTGTGCATCAGGATCTGCCGCCGAAACTGATCGACGACATCGATGCCTGGTGCGATCCCTTCCTTCAGGTTGTCGCGGATCTCGAGACGCTTCTGACGGGCAACCGCATCTTCAAGCAGCGCAACGTCGATATCGGTGTCGTGACGCTGAAAGAAGCCTGGGAATGGGGTTTTTCCGGTGTGATGGTGCGTGGCTCGGGCGCGGCCTGGGATTTGCGCAAGGCGCAGCCCTACGAGTGCTATGCCGAAATGGATTTCGACATTCCGATCGGCAAGAACGGCGACTGCTACGATCGCTATTGCATCCGCATGGAAGAGATGCGGCAATCCGTGCGCATCATGAAGCAATGCATTGCAAAACTGCGCGCGCCGGACGGGCAGGGACCGGTCGCGGTGCAGGACAACAAGATTTTTCCGCCGCGGCGCGGCGAGATGAAGCGTTCGATGGAGGCGCTGATCCATCATTTCAAGCTCTACACCGAAGGCTTCCACGTTCCCGCCGGTGAGGTCTATGCTGCGGTCGAGGCGCCCAAGGGCGAGTTCGGCGTCTATCTCGTCGCCGACGGCAGCAACAAGCCGTACAGGTGCAAGATCCGCGCACCTGGCTTCGCGCATTTGCAGGCGATGGATTTCATCTGCCGTGGCCATCTGCTGGCCGACGTTTCGGCCATCCTCGGCTCGCTCGATATTGTGTTCGGAGAGGTCGACCGGTGATGGCGCAGGCGCCAATCCAGTTTGACCGGGCGTCAGGGGCTCTGGAGGGAGCCAACCTGTGGGAGCGCACGGCCGCGTTGGCCTTGGCGACGGGCTCGAAGATTTCCTCGCATTTCTCGCACCGCGGCTACATCGGCTGCGCCAACCTGCTGCGCAAGACGCTGCCCGAGCGCAACATCGCGATCAGGCTTAATCCGGACGCGACGTTCGAGTTTCCCTATGGCGACGGCTACTGGAGCAAGCTGCTCAACCGCGCCTATCATTATGAAGGCGAACTGGAGCTGCTGTTCCGTGACTCCGCCGGCGTCGACTACACGCTGCTCGATTGCGGCGCCAATTACGGCTACTGGTCGGTGCTGGTGTCGAGCGCGCCGATGGGGGCGCACCGGGCGATCGCGATCGAACCTTCTTCGCAGAATTTCGCCAAGCTGAAGAACAATGCCGAGATCAACGGCAACCGTTTCGAGCTGATGAAATGCGCGATCGGCTCGGGCCGGGGAAGGGCGCGGCTTTCGGGCACCAAGCACGAGGCCTTCAGCATTGCCGGCAATGCGGACGGCGAGGACGTGCCTGTGATCGCGCTCGACGACCTGATCGAAGACGGAAAAGTGGCCGCATCGGGCAAATACCTGATCAAGCTCGACGTCGAGGGCGTCGAGATCGAGGCGATCAAGGGCGGCGCACGGCTGCTCGCGACCGACAGCGTGATCCTGTGCGAGGAGCACGGCAACGATCCCCTGCACTCCGTCTCGCGCCATATCCTGGAAAAGACCCCACTGACGCTGATTGTCTACGATCCGCGCAGCCATCGGCTGGAAATCGTGACCGAGCTTTCGATCCTCGATCGCATCAAGGTTTCGTCCCACGTCGGCTACAACGTATTCGGCACCGCAAGCGCGTTCTGGCTGGACAGGGTAAGCGCCCTGAATGCCCACGCCTCGCGGCGCTCACAATGAAAGACTGAAAGCGATGTCCGTTCGCCGCCTTGCGCCCAAGGAACAGCAGCCCGCGAGCTTCGCGTTCACGGCGGAGAATCTCGCCTGGGCGCAAGCCGAGACCAAGAAATATCCCGAAGGCCGCCAGGCCTCTGCGGCGATCGCGATTTTGTGGCGGGCGCAGGAGCAGCATGAGGGTTGGATTTCGGAAGCGGCAATCCGCGTTGTCGCCGACCTGCTCGACATGCCCTATATCCGGATGCTGGAGATCGCGACCTTCTACACGATGTTCCAACTGGAGCCGGTCGGCAAGAAAGCCCACGTCCAGGTCTGTGGCACCACGCCGTGCCGGTTGCGTGGCGCGGCCGACCTGATCGAAGTGTGCCGCAGCCGCATCCACCACGATCCCTTCCATCTGTCCGCCGACGGCAATTTCAGCTGGGAAGAGGTCGAGTGTCTGGGCGCCTGCGTGAACGCGCCGATGGTGCTGATCTGGAAGGACACCTACGAAGACCTGACCAAGGACAGTTTCGGTAAGGTGCTGGACGGCTTCGCCTCCGGCAATCCGGTAAAGCCGGGGCCGCAGAACGGTCGCCAGTTCTCCGCGCCGGCCGGCGGACCGACCACGCTGAAGGAGACCACCTGATGCGTATTTCAGCGCTGTCCGATCGCTGACCCAGGAAATTCACGTCATGCTCGCCGACAAGGACCGCATCTTCACCAATCTCTACGGGCTCCAGGACTGGGGCCTCGAAGGCGCGCGCAAGCGCGGCGCCTGGGATGGCACCAAGGCGATCATCGACAAGGGTCGCGACTGGATCATCAGCGAGATGAAGGCATCAGGCTTGCGCGGGCGCGGCGGCGCGGGATTCCCGACCGGGCTGAAATGGTCGTTCATGCCGAAGGAATCCAAAGATGGCCGGCCGAGCTATCTCGTGGTCAACGCCGACGAATCCGAGCCCGGCACCTGCAAGGACCGCGAGATCATGCGGCACGACCCGCATCTTCTGGTCGAGGGCTGCCTGATGGCGAGCTTCGCGATGGGCGCACATGCCTGCTACATCTATGTGCGCGGCGAATTCATCCGGGAGCGCGAGCACCTGCAGGCCGCGATCGACCAGGCCTACAAGGCGAAACTGGTCGGCAAGGACAACGTCAACGGCTGGCCGTTTGACGTCTATGTCACGCATGGCGCCGGCGCCTATATTTGCGGCGAGGAGACCGCGCTTCTGGAGAGCCTTGAAGGCAAAAAGGGCCAGCCGCGCCTGAAGCCGCCATTTCCCGCCAATGTCGGGCTCTATGGCTGCCCGACCACCGTCAACAATGTCGAGTCGATCGCGGTGGCGCCGGCCATCCTGCGGCGCGGGGCTGCGTGGTTCGCCGGCATCGGTCGGCCCAACAATGTCGGCACCAAGCTGTTCTGCGTTTCTGGCCATGTCGAGCGCCCCTGCAACGTCGAAGAGGCGATGGGCATTCCGTTCCGCGAACTGATCGAGCGTCATTGCGGCGGCATTCGCGGCGGCTGGGACAACCTCAAGGCGGTGATCCCCGGCGGCTCGTCGGTGCGCATGGTGCCGGCCGAGCAGATCATCGACACGCCGATGGATTTCGACAGCCTCGGCAAGCTGCGCTCCGGCCTCGGCACCGCCGCCGTCATCGTGATGGACAAGTCGACCGACCTGATCCGGGCGATCGCGCGCATTTCATATTTCTACAAGCACGAAAGCTGCGGCCAGTGCACGCCCTGCCGCGAGGGCACGGGCTGGATGTGGCGGGTGCTGACGCGGATGGCCGAGGGCCGCGCCCACAAGCGCGAGATCGACATGCTGCTCGAGGTCACCAAGCAGATCGAGGGCCACACCATCTGCGCGCTCGGCGATGCCGCGGCATGGCCGATCCAGGGCTTGATCGCGCATTTCCGTCACGAGATCGAGGAGCGGATCGAAGAATACTCGCGCAAGGCGGATATCGACGATGTCGGCATTCTCGACCCCGCGCATATGGTCGCGGCGGAGTAAACCTGATGCCGCAACTGAGCCTTTTCTGGTGGCAGAAATACGGAACGCTGGCGCAGATGGCGCAGGCGGCCGTTGCGCTGCTCGGCTTTGTGGCCATCCTGTTTCAGATCAACGAAATCCGCGCCAATACCCGCGCCGCAAGCGCCCGCCAGGCCTTTCTCGGCTATACCGATCTGGCATTCCGGAATCCGAAATTCTCGGCGCCGGATTATGATATGATCAAGGCCGGCAGCCGCGACGAACTCGTGCAGTATGAGAGCTTCGTCTCGTATTTTCTCTATGCCTGCGAAGAGGTGCTGGCGGCGTTCGCCGGCGAGTCTGAATGGCAGGCATCCTGCGACTACGACCTGAAGCTGCATCTGCCGTTCCTGTGCGACCAGGATGTGACCGAACCGGCTTATCTTAAAACCTACGGCGTCGACACCCAGCGCTGGGTGAAGGCGTCCATGAAGAGCGCCAGCGTCAGTCCGCCGGATTGCAAGCTGGGAAAGACTTGAGACAGCCATGACTAAACTCATCGTCGACGGCAAGGAGATCGATGTTCCCGCGGAGTACACGCTGTTGCAGGCGTGCGAGGCCGCGGGCGCCGAAATTCCGCGATTTTGCTACCATGAGCGGCTGTCGATCGCGGGCAATTGCCGGATGTGCCTGGTCGAGGTGAAGGGTGGTCCGAAGCCGGTCGCAAGCTGCGCTTGGGGCGTGCGCGACTGCCGTCCCGGCCCGAACGGCGAGCCGCCGGAGATCTCGACCCGCTCGCCGATGGTGAAGAAGGCGCGCGAAGGCGTGATGGAGTTCCTGCTGATCAACCATCCGCTGGACTGCCCGATCTGCGACCAGGGCGGCGAGTGCGACCTGCAGGATCAGGCGATGGGCTATGGTGTCGACACCAGCCGCTTTGCCGAGAACAAGCGCGCGGTCGAGGACAAATATCTGGGCGCGCTGGTCAAGACGTCGATGAATCGCTGCATCCAGTGCACGCGCTGCGTCCGTTTCTCGGCGGAAATCTGCGGCGCGCCGGAAATGGGCGCGACGGGCCGCGGCGAGGACATGGAGATCACGACCTACCTGGAGTCGGCGCTGACATCGGAATTGCAGGGTAACCTGGTCGACATCTGCCCGGTCGGCGCGCTGACCTCGAAGCCTTACGCGTTCGCGGCGCGACCATGGGAACTCGGCAAGACCCAGTCGATCGATGTGATGGACGGCGTCGGTTCGGCGATCCGGGTCGACACCCGCGGCCGCGAAGTGATGCGGATCCTGCCGCGCGTCAACGAGGCGGTGAACGAGGAGTGGATCTCCGACAAGACCCGCCATGTCGTCGACGGTCTGCGCACGCAGCGGCTCGACCGGCCCTATATCAGGGAAAACGGCCAGCTCCGCGCCGCCACCTGGCAGGAGGCCTTTGCCGCGATCGCGGCCAGGACCGGCCGCATCGACGGCAAGCGGATCGGGGCCATCGCCGGCGACCTCGCCGCGGTGGAAGAAATGTTCGCGCTGAAGGCGCTGCTGGCAAAATGCGGTTCGGCCAATCTGGCGGTGCAGGGCGGCGACGCCTTCGATCCCGGGGCTGGCCGCGCGTCCTATATCTTCAATCCCACGATTGCCGGCATCGAGCAGGCCGATGCGCTTTTGATCATCGGCTCGAATCCGCGGAAGGAAGCCGCCATCATCAATGCGCGCATCCGCAAGCGCTGGCGCTCGGGCCAGCTCAAGATCGGCGTGATCGGCGCCAAGGCAGATCTTACCTATGACCATGATCATATCGGCGCGGGCACGGACTCGCTCAACGATGTCGCCGCTGGCAAGCATTCCATTGCGAATGTCCTGAAGGGCGCAAAAAATCCGATCGTGCTGATCGGGGCAGGGGCGCTGGCGCGTCAGGATGGGGCGGCGGTGCTGGCGCTGGCTGCGAAAATCGCGACCGATTTCGGCGCGGTCAAAGACGGCTGGAACGGGTTCGGCGTTCTGCACGATGCGGCCTCGCGCGTCGGTGCGCTCGACATCGGTTTTGCGCCGGGTGGCTTGAACACCGCGCAGATGACGACGTTCGGCACGCTCGATGTGTTGTTCCTGCTCGGGGCCGACGAGATCAAGCCGGCGGATGGCACTTTCGTCGTTTACATCGGCACCCACGGCGACCGCGGCGCGCATCGCGCCGACGTCATCCTTCCCGGTGCGGCCTACACCGAGAAACAGGGTCTCTACGTCAACACGGAAGGCCGGGTGCAGATGGCCGACCGCGCGGCGTTTCCACCAGGAGAGGCGCGTGAGGACTGGGCGATCATCCGCGCGCTGTCGGACGTACTCGGCAAGAGGCTGCCATTCGATTCACTTGGCGCATTGCGGCAGGCGATCTTCAAATCGGTGCCGCATCTGATGCGCATCGACCAGATACAAGCCGGCAACGCCGCGGATCTGAAAAAGCTCGCCGGAAAGGGCGGCAGGATCGACAAGACGCCGTTCAAGACCTCTGTGGAGGATTTCTATCTGACCAACCCGATCGCGCGCGCCTCGGCTGTCATGGCGGAGTGCTCGCGCCTGGCCACCGGGCAAATGCTGACGGCTGCGGAATGAGCGTGATCTGATGGCTGATTTCCTCACAAGCCCAATCTGGACGGACTTCCTTTGGCCGCTGATCGTGATGGTCGGGGAAAGCCTTTTGCTGCTCGTGGTGCTCCTGATCGCGATCGCCTACATCCTGCTCGCCGACCGCAAGATCTGGGCCGCGGTGCAGATCCGTCGCGGCCCCAACGTCGTTGGACCGTTCGGCCTGTTGCAGTCGTTCGCCGACCTCCTGAAATTCGCGCTGAAGGAGCCGACGATTCCGGCTGGCGCCAACAAGGGCGTGTTTCTGCTCGCGCCGCTGGTGTCCTGCATCTTGGCGCTGGCCGCCTGGGCGGTGATCCCGATGAATCTCGGCTGGGTGATTTCCGACATCAATGTCGGCATTCTCTACATCTTCGCGATCTCGTCGCTGTCGATCTACGGCATCATCATGGCCGGCTGGTCGTCGAACTCGAAATACCCGTTTCTGGCCGCGCTGCGCTCGGCGGCGCAGATGGTGAGCTACGAAGTCTCGATCGGCTTCGTCATCATCACCGTGCTGTTGTGCGCGGGCTCGCTGAACCTGTCGGCGGTCGTCGAGGCGCAGAACTCGAAATGGGGGCTGCTGGGCTGGTACTGGCTGCCGCTGTTCCCGATGTTTGTGGTGTTCTACGTCTCGTCGCTGGCCGAGACCAATCGGCCGCCGTTCGATCTGGTGGAAGCCGAATCCGAACTGGTGGCGGGCTTCATGGTCGAATACGGCTCGACGCCGTATCTTCTGTTCATGCTCGGCGAGTATGTCGCGATCACCACGATGTGCGCGCTGGCGACGATCCTGTTCCTTGGCGGCTGGCTGTCGCCGATTCCGTTGTGGCCGTTCAATGCTGCGCCGCTGGGCATCTTCTGGTTCGCGCTCAAGGTTTTCTTCATGTTCTTCCTGTTTGCGATGGCGAAGGCAATCGTGCCGCGCTACCGCTACGATCAACTGATGCGGCTCGGCTGGAAAGTGTTTCTGCCGCTGTCGCTGGCGATGGTGGTGATCGTCGCCGGCGTTCTGCAGTTCGCCGGGCTCGCGCCGAGATGAGGTCGCCATGAGTATCAACGTCAACGCCACCGCGAGATCGCTGCTGTTGTCGGAATTCGTATCGGCGTTCGTTCTCGCCATGCGCTATTTCTTCAAGCCGAAGCCGACCTTGAACTATCCGTTCGAGAAAGGGCCGATCTCGCCGCGTTTCCGGGGCGAGCATGCGCTGCGCCGCTATCCGAACGGCGAAGAGCGGTGCATCGCCTGCAAGCTGTGCGAGGCGATATGTCCGGCGCAGGCGATCACCATCGAGGCCGGCCCGCGCCGCAACGACGGCACACGGCGTACCGTGCGCTACGACATCGACATGGTGAAATGCATTTATTGCGGGCTGTGCCAGGAGGCGTGCCCGGTCGATGCGATCGTCGAAGGGCCGAATTTCGAATTCGCGACCGAGACCCGCGAGGAACTCTATTATGACAAGGCGAAACTCCTCGCCAATGGCGACCGCTGGGAGCGTGAGATTGCGAAATCGATCGAACTCGACGCGCCGTACCGGTGAGGTGAGGGCATGATCCTTCCCGCACTGTTCTTCTATCTGTTTGCCGGCGTGTGCGTTGCATCCGCAGTGATGGTGATTGTGTCGCGCAATCCCGTGCACTCCGTGCTGTTCCTGATCCTCACCTTCGTCAACGCGTCCGGCCTGTTCGTGCTGATGGGCGCCGAGTTCCTGGCGATGATCCTGGTCGTGGTCTATGTCGGCGCGGTCGCGGTGCTGTTCCTGTTCGTGATCATGATGCTCGACGTCGATTTCGTGGAGCTGCGCGAAGGCTTCATCCAGTATCTGCCGGTCGGCATCGTGATCGGCGGCATTTTCCTGTTCGAATTGCTGCTGACCGTTGGCGTCTGGGTCATCAACCCGACGCTGACCGGGTCGATCACCGCGCCAATTCCCGCCAATGTCAGCAACACCGAGGCGCTCGGCCTCGTGCTCTACACAAAATACATTCACTACTTCCAGGCCGCGGGGATGGTGCTGCTGGTCGCCATGATCGGGGCCATCGTGCTGACGCTGCGCCACAAGGCCAGCGTCAAGCGGCAGGACATCAATGTGCAGAATGCGCGGACGCCGGAACTGGCGATGCGGGTGCGCAAGGTGGCGGCGGGGCAGGGCCTGCAGGACACCGATGCCGCGGAGTGGGTGCAATGACGATCGGCCTCGGACATTACCTCTCCGTCGGCGCGATCCTGTTCACGGTCGGGATCCTCGGCATCTTCCTCAACCGCAAGAATATCATCGTCATCCTGATGTCGATCGAGCTGATCCTGCTTTCGGTGAATATCAACCTGGTGGCGTTCTCGAGCTTCCTCGGCGACATCGTCGGCCAGGTGTTCGCGCTGCTGGTGCTGACGGTGGCCGCGGCCGAAGCGGCGATCGGTCTTGCGGTGCTGGTGGTCTACTTCCGCAACCGCGGCTCGATCGCGGTTGAGGACGTCAATCTGATGAAGGGCTGAGCATGACCCGGAAAAGGGGCAACCGGTTTTCCCGAACAAGCGTCTTCGTTTGTTCTGCGATCACGCGCCGAGAGGTGCGTCGATGATCCAGGCCATTGTCTTCCTGCCGCTGATCGGCGCCATCGTTGCGGGGCTGATCTCGATCGTCGGCGCGCATGCGCGCAATCCGAGCGGCGATACCGTCGAACACCATGATGACGGGCAGGGTCACGGCGCGACCTCGCACAGCGCCGCCCCGGCTAACGAAGAAGCCTCCGTCATCCATGCTAGTCACGGCGAGCCGAATGCGCATGATGGCCATAGTGCGCATGATGGCCATGACGATCACCATACGGTCGAACCGGCGGCGGCGGGATCGCGCGCGGCCGAACTGATCACCACCGGCCTGCTGCTGGTATCCGCCGCGCTGTCCTGGTTCGCCTTTGTCGACATCGGCTTTATGCATCACGATGCCCGTATCGCGCTGTTCCCGTGGATCGAATCCGGTGACCTGCAGGTGGTCTGGTCATTGCGGGTCGACACGCTGACCGCCGTGATGCTGGTGGTGGTCACAACCGTATCGTCGCTCGTGCATCTCTATTCGATCGGCTACATGGACGAGGATCCGAACCGGCCGCGGTTCTTTTCCTATCTGTCGCTGTTCACCTTCGCGATGCTCATGCTGGTGACGTCGGACAATCTGGTGCAGTTGTTCTTCGGTTGGGAAGGCGTCGGTCTCGCGAGCTATCTGCTGATCGGATTCTGGTACCACAAGCCGTCGGCGAATGCGGCGGCGATCAAGGCCTTCGTGGTCAACCGGGTCGGCGATTTCGGCTTCGCGCTCGGCATCTTCGCGATTTTCGCGCTGGTTGGCTCGATCAATTTCGAGACCATCTTTGCCACCGCGCCCGGGCTCGCCGGCAAGTCAATCGAATTCTTTGGCTGGCACGCCGACGCGCTGAC
>JAGXAF010000086.1 GCA_018971675.1 Bradyrhizobium sp. | reverse complement strand
ATGTCTGTCCAATTGAAAGGGTTAAGCCGCAATACACCCCAATGCGGCAGCTCGTCGGCCTGCAACGCCGGCAAGGCCGCAAAACAGATTTGCGCGGCATAGCTCATAACGGTGAAGGCGGCGCCTAGCTCGACAAGCCGGACAACGCGCATGAGCTTGCATTTTGTCCGTCCCGAGTCCGACGAAGGGGACAGGCGCGGAAGCATTGGGCCTGCCGGCGATTGGGGAGCGCGCTCGGAATCACTCGGTGAAAGCGGTCTGGACTTAGCGTCCGATACGGCGCCTCTTGCCATATGCCGTCGCTGCCTGTTTGAAATTTGGATTATTCGAAATTTGAATTTGCAGGCTATCAACTAAGATGATACCATCTTAGGACTACTAAAATGTATTCGACAGTGTATTTCGGGGCAGTAAACGACATTTTGACTCAAGAACTGGGGGATTAAACATGGATGGTAGCCTGAAATCCAAACTCGCGAGTTGGAGCGCAACGGTTGGTTTGGCTGCGCTTTCCTTGGTGGGAAATGCCGGAGCAGTGACGCCGACCGGAGACAACTCGGCCCAAGCTGTGCAAAACGAAATCGCGAGTGGCACAAACACAGCCGGTTCAGCCATTGTCCCGGCCGATAAGGGGGCCTACGAGGTCGCCCAGTCGCGCTCTCCGCCTCCTCCGCCCCCGCCAGCGGTAGGCGCCGTTCGCGGCTAAAGCTTCCTCCGGCAGATGCGCGTTCTTTATGCAACTCTGCCGGGGCGATTCCCCACAGTCGGATATGATCCGGGGCCGTGGTGGGATTCGATCGCGGTCGATTCGCGATACCAGCTGTCCAGTTACAGCATTAATTTCGATTGGTGGACTGTCCTTATCGGACAGTCCTTTACGCGCCTTCTGCTCGAGCCCCTTTCTCCGCTGGAGCGACAGCATCGACGGGCGGCCTGGTGTGCCAACGGTCTCGACGTCGATGGGCTGGCGGCCGCTGCCGCCGGAGCGCTGAAGCGATGCCAAAACCCCTCGACTTACCGATCGCGGGAAAGCTACATCGAATCACTGGCCCCGCTGCACGCATTCATCGCCCTCATCAATCGGGTGCAATCCGAATTCCTGGTCGACGTTGACGTCGGTCCGCATGTGCGCAACGTCGATTACTCCGATAGCCGGTCGCTGGTCGACTACAGCCGATCGTCCGGTTTGCTGAGTCGAAGCATCGATGCCGCCATCGCCAAGGTGCCCACCACTGACGACGTTGTGCTGTTCAGCATCACCTGCCCAGAAGATCTGCTGACGGCATTGATGACGACGCGCAAATTGCGCAGCCGGCGCCCCGATATTCACATCTCGCTGATTGATCATGGTTATGAGAACTTTTCGCTGAGCGGCACGATTGAAACCTTGCGCGCAAGGCGGACGCTGGACAGCGTCTTCGACACGATCATTTCCTCGAAAGACGAGCGCGACGAAGCCGTCCCCGCCTTGCTCGAAGCCATCGCCGCCGGAAGGTCCCCAAAGGGAATTATCCGGCGCCGTGACATTCCGCTGCCATCGCGCGAGCCGCCCGCCGCTGGCACGCCGTTTCCACCGCCGCCGACCTTTGCGCCGGAATCGATTTTGTGGACGCGGCTTAGCAAGCGACGCTGCTATTGGAGTCGCTGCACATTTTGCAGCCAGAATGCAAAATTCGACGTGCCAAAGGCGCCGATGCACAGTGAAATTCTGGCGAGTCTCGACCGGATCGCCGCCTACGCCGAGGCGGGATACAGCCAATTCATGTTCTCGGATGAGGCGCTTTCTCCATCTTCGCTCAACTTGTTTGCCAACGAGCTGACGCGGCGCGGCCTGCATATCAAGTGGGCTTGTCGCAGCAAGTTGGAACGTGCGCACACGCCAGATTTGTTCAACCGCCTTGGCGAATCCGGATGTTTTGAAATCCTGTTCGGCGTTGAAACGATATCGCAACGTATTCTAGCGCTGATGGACAAAGTGACCGAGGGCCTTGATGCGGTGAATGTTGCCGCGGCGTTCCGCGCCATGACTGACGCCAAGGTAGGCATCCATGTCACGCTCATCGCGGCATTTCCCAGCGAGACGGTGGAAGAGGTCCGACAGACGGTCGCATTCATTGGTCACACGCTGAGTGCGTGCGAAAACGCAACGTTCGCGCTCAACGAGTTTCAGCTTTTTGCCGATACGCCGATTGGGCGGATGCCGAGCGAATTCGGGCTCAGCGAAACCGGCAAGCCCGGTGATATCTGCGGCCCACTGTCATACAAGCTAGCCGCGTCATTGGTCGACGAGGGGGATCGTGTACGCAGCGAGATGCCACGAATTCGTAACGAACTTGATGTCATGCTCGGCTGGCTTGACATTGAAGCGATACCAGGCGGGCCGCTCGCGCGGCATCTTTATTTTTATTCGGGTCATGGGGCGATATTCAAGTCACGCGCCGACAACCCATTTGCCAATCTGCTTCATGCATCGCAATTGCCGCGGCAGGAAAATCCGAGGCCGAGTTCTTCCATCGCGGCGGCAGAGTGATAGCCGATGGCAACAGAGGCCGAAGAATGAGTTCGAAAGCCGACACCCGCATCGAAACGATGCGCGCGCCTTACGTCGTGGTCGACGATTTCCTGCCGCTCGATGCCGCGGAAGCCATGCGGCTCGACATCGATACGCATTTTGGAAATTATGGATCACACAGGCCGGAAACGCATCAGGTCTGGAACTACTGGTTCGTTCCCGGCCTTTATGCCTATCTCCGCACTACACCGGAGAAACTCATTCGGCCGGACCGGGTGGAGAGTTTCATGCAGGTGCTGCGCCGCTGGTCGGCGGCAGCGCTGGGCCTGCAAGAGGTTACGTGGCCCTATCTCAGCCTTTACGTCAGTGGCTGCCGGCAGAATCTGCATAACGATTCCGCGAATGGCCGGTTTGCCTTCGTCTATTCCCTGACGCGCGATAGACGGATGACGAGCGGGGGCGAGACGCTGGTGCTCAATGAGGGCGATTTGTTCAGAAACAACGTCGCGACGGCGCAGAACGCCGCTGGCTTTTATACGTCGATTGAACCGCGTTTCAATCGCCTCGTCGTGTTCGATGACCGCATGCCGCATGGTGTGGAGCGCGTAGACGGTTCGATGAATCCCGTTGAGGGCCGGTTTGTCATGCACGGCCACATACGCGACAGGGGCGCCATCGTATCCGGCGCATTGACCGAGCAACAGGTGGGCGCGGTCGTCATGGAGGCGCTGATCGATTTCTCGGCCGGGGCGCTGTCACGGATTCGGTTGTATCACGGGCCTGTTGTATTTCGACTGTTCATCGGAGCGAACGGAGTGGTTAAATCCTGCGCCGTGCTGCTTGACCGCGTTACTGCGACCGATGCCAACGATACGGGCTGGCCGAAGATGCTCAGCAACCTGATTGCTAAATTCACCGCGCTGAAATTCCCCGAAGGAAGCGGCGAAACCACCGTGACCCAGCCGGTTTTGATGGGGACATCGCTCTTCCGGCCTGACCACTGATGCGTCGGCCGCGATGACGGTGCCTGTTGCGCGCTCGCAAGGAGATATCAAGTCATGAAGCTGGTTTGTTATCCGACGTCCGGCGCGCCGCCAAGGATTGTCGCGGCGCCTGTTGAGCGTGACTGGATGGACAACACTGGCGCTGCGTTCGCCTACCGCTGTCTCCCTCTTAACATTGCCAATGCTCATGGTTGGCTCATCCTCAACGACGCGCCTTTTGTAGCGCAGTGGAACGGCGCGGAGTCGCTGGATGCAATTCGAATCGAAGCGGTGGAAACCGAGGGCGCCAGCCTGCTTGCGTCGAGCCATTTTGGCAACGGGGTGCTGACCTTTCATATCAACGGTCTGTTCAGGACGGAGCCTGAATATGATCTTTGGGTCACCGGTCCGACCAATATGGTCAAGGACGGTATCCAGCCGCTGACCGGCATCGTCGAGACCGATTGGTCTCCTTTCACGTTCACCATGAATTGGTTGTTCACCCGCAAGAACGCGCCAATCGCTTTCGAGCGTGACGAGCCAATGTGCATGATATTTCCACTGCCCCGCGGATTGATCGAGAGAGTGGAGCCTGAATTCCAGCTTATGGAGTTGGTCCCGGAGGTCGAAGGCGTCTACCGAGACTGGGTTTCCCGCCGGTTGAAATTCAACGAGGAACTCAAGATTCACGGTTCGGCGGCGCAGATGGAAAAATGGCAGAAGGATTACTTTTCCGGCCGTTCGGTCAATGCGCCGGCGAGCCATCGGACCAAGGTCAAGGTGAAGCCTTTCAAGCCGGCAAGTTGACCCCGTGCTAGGGTGTTTTCGAGCGAAGTGGATACCGGTTCGCGTAAAGAAAACGCGTCAAAATCCAGAGCCCCGTTCCGATTCCGTCGGAACGGAAAAGGCTCTGGCGCCTCGCTGGTTTAATCGGGAATCTCTCCTGGCTCCGTTCCTGGCGTTCGCGCGTGCATGCGTTGTTTTCTTCCTGCGCCGGCTCGCACCACATGTTGTTTCCATTGAGCCGATCAGACGCGTTCCGGGCTGGTGGTCGGGATATACCCTGGAAACGCCGCCCGACGCCGCGCGGAAAACGCGCCTGAAATTGTGGGATGCGTTGCTCGGGCAAAACGTGCGTGTCAAATGGATCGACGGGATCAAGCTGGACCTGCGGATGGGGACCGATATCGCGCGGCTGGTTTTTGTTGCCGGTGAAATTGATCCGAATGAATTTTCGTTTCTTGCCGCATTTTTGCAGCCAGGCATGAGCACCATCGATATTGGCGCCAACGAGGGCTTGTATACGCTGTTCTTTCGCAAACGAGTCGGCCCCCAGGGCCATGTGATCGCGATTGAACCCAGCGCACGGGAGCTTCAACAGCTCAGGAAGAACCTTCGCATCAACGGCTTTGCCGATGTCGAAGTCGTTGCATCGGCTATCGGCGCCGAGCCGGCGCAAGCGCAACTCAGCGTCGCCGAACCCGGCCATGCGGGGTTTAACGCCCTCGGCGCTATCGCCGCACCATGGGTAAGTTTCGTCAGCCAGACCGAGGTGACGGTGACGACGCTCGATCTCCTGGCTGAAGCGCGAAACTGGCCGCGGATCGACCTTATCAAGATGGACATCGAAGGATCGGAACTTAACGCCCTGCGCGGCGCCCAAGCCCTGCTGGCGCGTGACCGTCCGGTCCTGCTGCTCGAAGCCGAAGAAGAATCCCTGTCGTTGCGCGGCTCAAGCCTGACCGAACTCCTTGATTGGCTGGCTGCACGCAACTATGAGGCCATGGATTTCTCCGATGCGGACGGATCGCCTGTGCCGCTTGGTGCGCGACAGCCGAGAGCGTTGAATCTCGTTTTCCTTCCGAAGGGCAGGCCGACCGGTCGCTGAAACTTCACGGACAATTCCGTCACCGTCGGCCAGAAAGGTCCAGAGGATCGACTTGGCGAGGCGATAATGCGATCCGATAACTGATTGAAAAAGGGAGGAATACATCGGCAATCTAAACCTTTGTCAGCCCCGAAAACGAGATAGACGGGTTGATGTCTAAAGTGCTAACAGAATCAGTATGTTAGAACATCGATTTTCCGTCGCGCCGATGATGGACTGGACCGATCGGCATTGCCGCGTGTTCCATCGGCTGATGACGCGGCGGGCGCGGCTTTACACGGAGATGCTGACGACCGGCGCCGTCATTCATGGCGACCGGCAGCGGCTGCTCGGTTTCGATGCCAGCGAACATCCGGTCGCGCTGCAACTGGGCGGCTCCGATCCTTGCGACCTCGCGGTTGCGGCGAAGATCGGCGAGGATTTTGGATACGACGAAATCAATCTCAATGTCGGCTGCCCGTCGGACCGGGTCAGGGATGGCCGCTTCGGCGCCTGCCTGATGGCGGAGCCGCGGCTCGTTGCCGAAGGTGTAGCCGCGATGAAGCGCGCCGTGCGCGTGCCTGTCACGGTGAAATGCCGGATCGGCATCGATGACCAGGATCCGGAAGTCGCGCTCGATGTGCTGGCGCGCAGCGTCGTCGCCGCCGGCGCCGATGCGCTCGTCGTGCACGCGCGCAAGGCCTGGCTCAACGGATTGTCGCCAAAGGAAAATCGCGACATCCCGCCGCTCGACCATGACAGGGTGTACCGGCTGAAGGCGGCTCTGCCCGATGTGCCGATCATCATCAATGGCGGCATTGCCAGCCTCGAGGCGGCGAGGGCGCATCTTGCTCACGTCGATGGCGTCATGCTCGGCCGCGCCGCCTATCAAGACCCCTGGCGGCTGCTTGCCGTGGATTCGGAGCTGTTCGGCGAGAGCGCGCCGCATGCCGCAATGAAGGACGTGTTCGCGGCGATGATGCCCTATATCGAACGTGAACTGGCGCGCGGCGTGCGGCTGCATTCGATCACGCGGCATTTCGTCGGCGCGTTTCATGGTGTGCCGGGAGCGCGGGCGTTCCGCAGGCACCTTGCCGAAGAAGGGGGCAAGCCGGATGCCGGCGTGAACGTTCTTCGCGAGGCGATCGCGCTGGTCGGCGATCGCGCGGCGGCGCCGATCGCGGCGTAATCGCTTCAGCTACGGATAGCCGTGCAGCATCAGGCGGTCGGCATGGACTTCCCAGCTTTCCAGCCGGTCCAGAAAACTCATGCCGAGCAGATTGGTCTTCATCTGGCCGTGCGGCACCACCAGCGCCGGCACGGAGCGTTCGACCAACTGGCCGATCGCCAGGCGATCGAGCGTCAGCCGCGCTGCCTTGGTGTGCCCACCGGCGGTTTCGACGTCGACATCATAGTCCAGCAATTCCAGCGGCAGGCCGGCGGCCTTCGCGGTCTCATAAGTCAGGACCACCGAGGTCGCGCCGGTATCGATCACCATCGGCGCGTTGACGCCGTTGATCCTGGCCAGCAGCGCGAATTCGCCGCTCTGCCCGCGCTGAATCCGGACCACGCGCTTCGCAGGTTGCCTGGCCCGGTTGCGCAACAGCTCGGACACGGTGTTGCCGGCTAGCGCGATCCGGTGCGGATCCCCGTAGGCGACGACGGCGCCCGCGGTTGCGGCCAGCATCAGCAATACCAGCAGGATTCGGCTCATGGCTACCCTCCCGCGCCAAGGGTTCGGCCGGTCAGTCCGTCTTCGAGGCGTCCGCCGCTGCGGGCGGGACGAGGTTGGCCTCGGCCATGCGCGCCGGCAACAGCGCCATCACCGCGCGTCGCTCGGCGGTGTCCATGCGGTGCCAGCGCGCGATCTCCGGAAGCGTACGGCCGCAACCGAAGCAGAGGCTGGTCTTGGGATCGATCATACAGACTGCGATGCACGGTGTGTCTTTGCTCATTGATGAAGTTTGAAACGTATCTGGTCGCCTGTGCAAGCGCCCGATGTCATGTTCCCAATCCGGTGCCTGCGCTCATGATCGGCTTGTTGCGGGCGGGCCGCTTCTCGTCGGTGGGTTCCGGTTGCAGCGGCGGCGAGGGTTCCTCGGCCGTCGGCGCCAGCGCCGACATCACCCGCTCCGGCGGGAAGGTGACGATCACCTCGGTGCCGATGCGAAGCTTCGACTTCAGCGTGAAGGTACCGCCATGCATGTCGACCAGGCTTTTGGCGATCGGCAGGCCCAACCCCGCGCCTTGCTCGGCGGATTTGATCGAATTGGAGCCTTGGCCGAACGAGGCCAGCACGATCGGAATCTCGTCAGCGGGGATGCCGGAACCCGTATCCCTGACGCTGAGATATTGGCCGCCAGAGGCGGTCCATCCCACCTTCAGCCAGATCTCGCCGCCCCGCGGCGTGAACTTGATCGAGTTCGACAGCAGATTGAGCACGATCTGGCGCGTCGCACGTTCGTCGCCCCAGATCCGGGGCATACTGCGCTCGAATACCTCGTATATGGTGATGCCGCGGTTGGACGCGCGCAGCTTCAACAGATGGTGACAATCGGCGACGACGTGCACCAGTGACACCGCCTCTTCGTTGAGTTCGTACCGGCCGGCCTCGATCCGCGACAGGTCGAGGATTTCGTTGATCAGGTTGAGCAAGTGAACGCCGGAATTGTGAATATCGGCTGAATACTCCTTGTAGGTCGGCACCACATGTTCGCCGAAAATCTCGCTCTTCATCACCTCGGAAAATCCGAGGATCGCGTTGAGCGGCGTGCGCAATTCGTGACTCATTTGCGCCAGGAAGCGCGACTTGGCGACGTTGGCGGATTCGGCACGATGGCGCGCTTCATCGGAAATCGCCTTGGCCTGTTCGAGTTCACCGATCAGCGCATCCTTTTCGGCACGCGCCTCCAGCGTGTCGCGCGTGGTCGAATGCAGCCGGCGGGCCAATAGCGCGAAGTAACCTTCCGCGGCGAGCGCCAGCAGCGCCAGCACGTAATTGTCGAAGGTGTGGCTGAGCGCGAAATTGACCGCGATGGCCGTCGTGACCGGCGCGGTGGCGACCAGGGCTGCAATCGGCAAACTCGCCGCCAGCATGCTCGACACCGCGACCACCAGCAGCATCAGGAACATCATCACCGTGTTCGATGTCATGTCGGGGCCGGTCGGATGGATCAGGATGGCGGTCCAGCACAGGCCGTACAAGAGGTCGAGCAGCACAAAGCGCGTCCGCCAGATGCGGGTCGCGGTCAGCGAATCCGGCTCGGCGAGAAAGCGGCTGCAATTGCGCATGATGACGGCGTGGATGCAGAACATGCCGAGGGTCCACGCCACCGCCGGGACCGGCTGCATCCAGAATCCGAACAGCAGGCCGGTTGCCACCACCAGTAGCATCACGACATAGGATGCCGAGATGCGGGTCTGGGCGTATTGCCGGAGCAGTTCGCGATCGAAGGCGGGGCGGGTTGCGCCGGTCGACGTTAACCGGTCGCGAGCTTCGCGCACCCGCCGGGCCGCGACCCGTCGGTCGATGACCGGCGCCGCCATCGGCGCTTCAGCCGGAAGCTGGACAACGTCGGGCCTATCGGCGGGTTTACTCATAAACAACACAAATCCTGCCCGCGAACCGCGCGGGCTTTTGCATTATCTATCTGTCGCGCCAAATCATTAAGGGGGGCCTTAAAGAGCGGGACAATCTCGTTAACGCGAGGTTAAATTAACCTTCCAGTCAGCGGCTCGCGGCCGCTGTCTTGGCAACAATCAGGGGCTTGGCAACGATCAGGGACTTGGCAACGGTCAGACCGCGGCGATCAGCGCTGCAGCCGCGCCAAGAGGCTCGACGTATCCCAGCGCTTGCCACCCATCTTCTCAACCTCGGCATAGAACTGGTCGACCAGGGCCGTGACCGGCAGGCTGGCGCCGTTGCGGCGGGCTTCGGCGAGGCAGATCGAAAGATCCTTGCGCATCCATTCGACCGCAAAACCGAAATCGAATTTTCCCTCATTCATGGTCTTGTAGCGGTTCTCCATCTGCCAGGACTGCGCCGCCCCCTTGGAGATGGTGTCGACCACCGCCTGGATGTCGAGGCCGGCCTTCTTGGCGAAGTGAATGCCTTCGGAAAGACCTTCGACCAGGCCCGCAATGCAGATCTGGTTGACCATTTTGGTGAGCTGTCCGGAGCCGGCGGGTCCCAGCAATCTGCACATCCTGGCATAGGCCGCGATCACGGGCTCGGCGGCGGCATAGGCGTCCTCGTTGCCGCCGCACATGACCGTCAGCACGCCATTCTCCGCGCCGGCCTGACCGCCGGACACCGGCGCGTCGACGAATTTGAAGCCGTGCCTGGTTGCTTCCGCATCGAGCTCGCGGGCGATCTCGGCCGAAGCCGTGGTGTGATCGACAAAGGTCGCGCCTTTCTTGATGCCGGAGAAGGCGCCGTCGCCGCCGAGTGTCACCGAGCGCAGGTCGTGATCGTTGCCGACGCAGCACATCACGAAATCCTGGCCCTCGGCCGCGGCCTTTGGCGTCGGCTGGGCGCGACCGCCGAATTTGTCGGTCCATTCCTTCGCCTTGGCCGCCGTCCGATTGTAGACCGTGACCTCATGGCCCTTTTTCATCAAATGCCCCGCCATGGGAAAGCCCATGACGCCGAGACCGAGAAAAGCGACTTTAGCCATGTTTACGACCTTGAGGTTCTGCCGGCGCCATTGGTGGCCGGACGACGTGCTGCGGAGGAAAGGTGGCAGGCTGTTCGATGCTCGCGACAAAGCCCGCTGACCGAAGTGGAACGTGCACAATAAACCCTGCCGCATGAAGGGCAACGGCTTCGTTTGGCGAGCCGACGGGCTTTGGTGCTAGGATGGCCACAGCGCCGTCAAGGGAAGGCCAGGACATCTCAGGGAGCAAATCGATGGGCGTCGGCTTACTCGACCATTTCAACATCCGGACCAAAAAACTCGGCGAGACCGTGCGATTCTACGAGGAGGTGCTGGAGCTCAAAAAAGGCGACCGCCCGAACTTCAGGTTTCCCGGCGCCTGGATGTACAGTGAGGGTCAGCCGGTGGTTCATCTGGTGGACATTTCGCAGACCAGCGAGCAACAGAAGCCCGATTCCGGCGTTGTCCATCACATCGCCTTTGCCAGCCGCGGTTTCTCCGGCATGAAAGAGCGGCTGCAATCCATGAGCCTGCCGTTCGACGTCCGCGAGGTTCCGGGCGTCGACGTCTGGCAGATTTTCGTCACCGATCCCAATGGCGTGATGATCGAGCTCAATTACGACACCGCCAGGGAAGGTCTGACGCAGCGGGGCTGATGCACACCAGAGCGGGTATTTCTTGCTCCGGATCGCATTATCTGCCACGGCCAGATGTGAATTTTTCGGGAGACCCGGTTTGGGTGTGACCAAGCAGCAGGTTTTGGACGGCCTGGCCAAGGTGAAGTCGCCGCGTGGTGTTGCGCTGACCAGTGGCGGCGCGCTGTCGGCCATCTCGGTCAGCGACAGCAAGGTCTTTCTCTCGATCAATGTCGATGCAGCAGAAGCGCGGGCCTGGGAAAGCACCCGCGCCGAGGCAGAAGCCGCGGTGCGTGCCATTCCCGGGGTCACGATCGCGATGGTCGCGCTGACGGCGGAACGCCAGGCGGATGCGCAGCCACCGCGCCAGGACCATCATCACGGCCGCGACCAGGGCGTGCAGCCGGTGACGGCGCATCGGCCGCCACGGAGTCCGGCCTCGCCGATGTCGAAGCAATCGGAGATCCCGGGCATCTCCGCCGTGATCGCGGTGGCCTCGGGGAAGGGCGGCGTCGGCAAATCGACCACCGCGCTCAACCTCGCGCTTGGCCTGCGCGACCTCGGCCTGCGTGTCGGCCTGCTCGATGCCGACATCTACGGCCCGTCCGTGCCGCGCCTGACCGGCATTCGCGAGAAGCCGACGGTGAATGACGAGAAGAAAATGATCCCGATCGTGCGTTTCGGGCTTGCGATCATGTCGATCGGTTTTCTGGTCAACGAGGAAACCGCGATGATCTGGCGCGGGCCGATGGTGATGTCGGCGATCACCCAGATGCTGCGCGAGGTGGTCTGGGGCACGCTCGACGTTCTGGTGGTCGATATGCCGCCGGGCACCGGCGATGCGCAACTGACGCTGGCGCAGAACGTGCCGCTGAAGGGCGCGATTATCATTTCGACGCCGCAGGATCTGGCTCTGGTCGACGCGCGGCGCGGGCTTGCAATGTTCACCAAAGTCAACGTGCCGGTATTCGGCATTGTCGAGAACATGAGCTATTTCCAGTGCCCGCATTGCGGCACGCGATCGGACATTTTCGGCCATGGCGGCGCGCGGCTTGAATCCGAGCGGCTGGGCGTGCCGTTCCTGGGCGAAATTCCCCTGCACATGTCGATTCGCGCCACATCGGATTCGGGAACGCCAGTGGTGGAAAGTGATCCCGATGGTCCACATGCCGCGATCTATCGCGCGATCGGCGCCAGGGTCCGCGACCGGTTGCTGGGGGTAATTGCCGCGGCTTGAGCGTGCGCGTCTCCTGTCATGCGACTTTCGTTTAATCCACACCGTCATGCCTTTGTTGCGTTTTCGCTGGCGCGCTTCCGTGTTAAGTGCGGGCAGACCGCCTTCGGACGACGCCGAGACAGCATCGCCGAAAAGCAGCTTCCGGAAATCCGGGAAACGCCCTCCAAGGAGATGCCTGAATGAAGCGTCGTGATTTTCTGAAAGTTTCCGCAGCCGGTGCTGCCGCGACGGCAGTGGCCGCTCCGGCGATCGCGCAATCCGCGCCCGAGATCAAATGGCGCATGACGTCGAGCTTTCCCAAATCGCTCGACACCCTTTTCGGCGCGTCGGTGGAATTCGCGAAATACGTCGCCGAGATGACCGACAACAAATTTCAGATTCAGGTATTTGCCGCCGGTGAAATCGTGCCCGGCCTGCAGGCACTCGATGCGACCTCCAACGGCACCATCGAGATGAGCCATACCGTCTCGTATTATTATGTCGGCAAGGACCCGACGTTTGCCATCTACGCGTCGGTGCCGTTCGGTCTCAATGCGCGCATGCAGAACTCCTGGTGGTATCAGGGCGGCGGCATGGAGCTCGGCAACGAGTTCTTCAAGAAATACGGCGTGATCGCCTTCCCCTGCGGCAACACCGGCACCCAGATGGGCGGCTGGTTCCGCAAGGAGATCAAGACGGTCGGCGATCTCTCCGGCCTGAAATTCCGCATCGGCGGGATCGCCGGCCAGGTTCTGCAGAAAGTCGGCGTGGTGCCGCAACAGCTCGCCGGCGGCGACATCTATCCCGCGCTCGAAAAAGGCACGATCGATGCGGCCGAGTGGGTAGGACCTTACGACGACGAGAAACTTGGCTTCCAGAAGGTCGCAAAATATTACTACTACCCCGGCTTCTGGGAGGGCGGCCCGACGGTGCATGCGTTCTGCAATATCGAGAAGTGGAATTCGCTGCCGAAGAACTATCAGGCGATCGTCTCTGCGGCCACCGCCTACGCCAATAGCTGGATGGCGGCGCGCTACGACATGCAGAACCCGGCGGCACTGAAGCGCCTGGTGGCCGGCGGCACCCAGCTTCGCCCCTTTACCAACGAAGTGCTGGAAGCCTGCCTGAAGGCCACCAACGAATTGTGGAGCGAAATCTCCGCCACCAACGCCGATTTCAAGAAGTCGATCGACGCGATGCAGGCCTATCGCTCGGACCAGTATTTGTGGTGGCAGGTGGCCGAGTATACATTCGACAGCTTCATGATCCGCTCGCGCACGCGCGGCTGATTCTGCGGCAAAATCCCGCTAAGAAGCCCGGCTTTCCCAGTGAAAGCCGGGCTTTTTTTGCGTTGGTTGTTGCCGGCGAAGAGGCATCGCTATTGTTTTGGCGGCGGGCCGAGATCCAGCGGCGGCAGGTCGATCTGCGGCACTTCGATCTTGATCTTGTTCAAATCGACTTTGACTGGCTTGTCGAGCAGGCCGGTGACGGTGACCGGGAAGGCG
The DNA here is from genome assembly GCA_018971675.1 of Bradyrhizobium sp. Taxonomy (GTDB): domain Bacteria; phylum Pseudomonadota; class Alphaproteobacteria; order Rhizobiales; family Xanthobacteraceae; genus Bradyrhizobium. The sequence continues at coordinate 111 of JAGXAF010000086.1, read as the reverse complement.
ATCACCAGGATGACCATGATCGTCTGCAATCCGATCCAGGGCATCGCACCCCAATAGATATCGGAGCTCTTCACTTCCCTGGGCGCCACGCCGCGCAGATAGATCAGCGCG
>JAGXAF010000085.1 GCA_018971675.1 Bradyrhizobium sp. | reverse complement strand
TCGAGTTCTTCTTTGATTGCTCCAGCCCCTGGACCTATCTCGCCTTCCACAACATCCAGCCGCTGGCCAAGGAATTCGGAGCCGAGATTTCCTGGCGGCCGATTCTGGTCGGCGGCATCTTCAATGCCATCAATCCCACTGTTTATGCGTCGCGCGAGCATCCGGTGCCAGCCAAGGCAAACTACCTGAAAAAGGATCTGGCGGACTGGGCGCGCGCGGCACGGCTCGCCATCAAGATGCCGCCGACGGTGTTTCCGGTGAACAGCGTCAAGGCCATGCGTGGCTGCATCCTGCTGGCGCCAGAGGGCAAGCTGGTGGCGTTTGCCCGCGCGGTGTTTGAAATCTACTGGCGCGATGACAAGGACATCTCGCAGGACGCGGTTCTGGGCGAGGTCTGCCAGCGCGTCGGCGTCGATCCGCAAAAATTCCTTGCCGGCATCGGCCAGCAGGCCATCAAGGACCAGCTCAAGGCCAATACCGACGAAGTCATGGCCCGCGGCGGCTTTGGTTCGCCGACGATCTTCGTCGACAAGACCGACATGTATTTCGGCAACGACCGGATGCCACTGATCCGCGAGGCGTTGCAGCGGGGCAGGGCAAGTTCGACCTGACGCTGGTCTGCCGCCCGCGGGGCAGCGCCCTGACGCCGCATTCTCGATTGTGCAAGGGCGGGGCGCGGGAACCGACGCAACAGCCGAAAAACTTTGATGGAACCGACGAAATCGGCATTTCGGCTGAACCAGATCCACATTCCGGGATTGACCTATAATAATAGTCGGTGGAGGTTTCCCATGGGCCGGTCAAAGCCGTTTCGTGCGACCGCCGTTGTGGTCGAGGATGATGCGATCCAGCGCGACATGATCGCACTGCTATTGGAAGAGAACGAATTCGAGGTCATCCAATGCGAAGATGCGGAGACGGCATCGCTTGCGATCAAGATGCGGCACCCGTTGTTTTTGATCACCGATGTCCGTCTGTCCGGGAAGATGGACGGCGTTCAGCTCGCGCGTTTTGCCCGCCAGCAACACCCATCGATGAGGGTGGTCGTGATTTCCGGCCAGGCGCCGTCAAGCGCGTTGCCGGACGGCGTCAGGTTTCTGTCCAAGCCCTTCTATCCCACAACCCTGTTGCGGGAAGCGGCGCGCTGAAGCGGTCATGGATGGCGCTCCCACGATGCGGGATCAAACGGAGCGGTGATACCCCTCGCGTGTGAACAACCGCGTCGGAGCCGCGCTGCGAAGCGGGTCACCGGCAAACGGCACCGCGGGCGCCGTCGATGACGTTCATCTCGACTGGAGCGGCCGCGCGCTTCCATCGAAGGCTATGAGATTGGTTGCGTTGAGCGAGTGGTGCGGGCGGTGGGACTCGAACCCACACGACGTTGCCATCGAGGGATTTTAAGTCCCTTGCGTCTACCAGTTCCGCCACGTCCGCATCGTTGATTTGCATAGCTTTTTCACTCTCCAGCAGCAAATGTTTTGCAGCTATTCCCGCGCTTTTCGCAAATTGGCGTTCACGTCCTGTCCTTCAACCGCCCAAAGGCGCGCTCGGTATTTTCGCGATCTCTTCGCGATTTCCTGGAGATCGCGGTTGTCGTGGCGATGAGGATGGCTTGTGCTTCCTCGTCCGTCATGCCGGAACCGGCGTGTCGAACCAGGGTACGCCGATTGCCCCCGGAATCCACCGCTCATAGAATGGAGCCCGGTCGTCGCGAGCGAGGGGCCAGGCGGGATGTCCGATACGCTATTCGATCAGAAGGCCTGGCTTCAGCGTATTGGGTATTCCGGGCCGCTTACGCCGACGCTCGAAACGCTTAATCGGCTGATTTTTGCGCATTCGCATTCCATCGCCTATGAAACGCTCGATATCATGCTCGGGCGTCCGCCCAGGCTCGATGTGCCTGCGCTTCAGCACAAGATGATCGCAAGCAGGCGCGGCGGATATTGCTTCGAGCAGAACATGCTGTTCCGTGCCGGATTGCGCTCGGTAGGTTACAAGATTACCAGCTTGCAAGGGCGCGTCGTCCGCGGGCTGGCGATTGATGCGCCGCGCCCGGCCATCCACATGCTGCTGAAAGTTGAGTTGCCGGATGGAAGCTATCTTGCAGATGTTGGCTTCGGAAACCTTGCCCCAACCTCCGCGCTCCTGCTTGCGCCGCAGATCGAGCAGGAAACGCCACACGAGGTCATGCGCTTTATCAATGTTGGCGGCGAACTGACGCTTCAGGCGCAGCTTAGGGATGGCTGGCACCATATTTATCGCGTGATTCCCTACCCGCGCTACGATGCGGAATACGAGATCACGAACTGGTATACCGCGACGCATCCGGAGACTCCTTACCAAGGCAATATCATCGTGGCGAAGCCGGGGCCGAACAGAAGCCGGATCACGATGTACAACGCGCGTGTCACGATCCGCGATGCGGACGGACATGCCGAGAAACGTTGGCTGGCGAGCGAGAGCGAGTTCAAAGAGGTGCTGCGCGGAGAATTCGGACTTAACATGCCCGATCAGGAGATCGAAGACTGCGTGGCGGTTATGAAAGTCAAAGGGACGGGAGATGCTCCGCACCCGTTTTTTGCGTAAGTCTTGAGATCCGCCCGTGGCCATGAACGACACAACTCAAGGTGAGCACAACAGCTCCGCTTTCAGGTGCATGGCGACCGGACCCCAGGTTGAACCGAGGTAGGCTCTGCCGCTTTTGAGACATCGCACGCGAGAATCCCCGTGAATCTGGGCTGTGCCGATGGAAACGTCCTTTTCCAGTAGACAAGGGTAGGGCAAAAGCCTCAATGCCGACATCAGTGCCTGCTTTATCCAACCGCAGGATCGCCCATTTGTCTTATCAAGGTCGCATGTTCGCCCGGATGTCTCACCGCAAAATCCTGCCTCGCGCCGCCGTCATCACGGCGTTGCTCGCGCTCGGCGTCGGGCTTTCCGGCTGCGCGGGCGGCGTGAGCGACGTCAGCGACGGCCTCTCGCTGGACAATGCGTCCCTGGCCTTCGTCGATCCCGCCCGATACGATCTCTACGATTGCAAGCAGTTGCAGATCGAGCGCAAGAACATCGCCGCCCGCATCGATGAACTCAAGAAGTTGATGGACAAGGCGGATACCGGCTTCGCCGGTCCGGTGGTGGCTGAAGTCGCCTATCGCAACGACTACATCTCCTATCTCGGGCAGAAAAAGCTGGCCGACCAGACCTGGAAGCGCGACAACTGCCACGAAGTTCCGCTGGATACGCCGCGCGCGATGCCCGCGGCGGCGCCGACCAGGGGTAAAGGCGACCATCACCCCTCGCGGTCCGGCAGCGCAGTCTACTGATTTGATTCCCGATCGTATGGAGCCGTTTCCGTTCCGATGGAATCGGAACGGGGCTCTTGATTCTTGTTTTGACGCGTTTTCTTTACGCGAACCGGTATCCACCCACGGATCAAGTCCGAGGGCATGCTCGCTCGAAAACACTCCGGCGTATCCGGACCCTCACGCGCGCCAGTCGTAGATCCAGTCCTGTCGCGCCAGCACCCGGCTCGCGCCCATCAGCTTGATCGCGAGGTCGCGCGCGAAGGCAGCGGATCCCGTCAGATGATAGATCCGGCCCGATTGCCGCGCGGTGCGCTGCACTTGCGTCACCCGCGGCAGGCGCAGCCTTGCATAGCGCTGCATCGCCAGAGCAATGGAAGGAGCGGGTTCGTTCTGGGTTTCGCCGAGGCACTTGGCCAGCACCGCGGCGTCCTCGATCGCCATTCCCGCGCCTTGCGCCGCGAACGGCAGCATCGCGTGCGCGGCATCACCCAACAACGCGATCGCGCCATGGCTCCATTCGCCGCCCGGCACCGTGAACAACGCCCATTTGCGCCATTCGTCGACCGCGCCGACGATCAGCCGCGCCGGGCCGGGCCATTGCGGCGAAGAAAATACATTCTTGATTTCACCGGTATCACCGGGCGCGCTCCAGCCCGGCCGGCTCCAATTTCCCGGGACCACGGCGACGATATTGATCTGCCGCGCGGCCGAAATCGGATACGCCACCAGATGGGCGTTCGGCCCCATCCAGAGCTGGACCCGCCGCGAGGTGTATTCGCGCGGCAATAGCGTGGCGTCGACGGTGCCACGCCAGGCGATCAAGCCGGCGAATTGCGGCTGTACTTGCGGAAAAAGATGTTGGCGCACCGAGGACCAGATGCCGTCGGCGCCGATCAGCGCCATCGCCACTTCCTGCTGACGCGTCATCCCTCTGCGCTGGACCACCGTCAGGCCCTTGGCGTGGGCAGCGGTGTCTTCGAACTGGCAGCCGAGCCGCAGTTCGATATCCGGGTTGTCGTTGACTTCTCCCTGCAGCGCCGCCTGCAGGTCAGCGCGATGTATCACCCAATAGGGGGCGCCGGCGCGGGCGCTCGCGGCCTCGCCGAGCGGCAGCCGGATGATTTCGCCGCCGCTTTGCGCGCTCATGATGCTGACGGCTTCGGGAGTGACGGCGCGAGTAGCCAGCCGCTGCTGCAACCCGAGGTCGATCAGCACGCGGCTGGCATTGGGTGAGAGTTGCAGGCCGGCGCCGGCCTCTTCAAGGCGTTCGGTCTTTTCAAGAATGACGACACGAAATCCCCGGGCTGCCAACGCCAGCGCGGCCGTCAATCCTCCGATCCCGGCGCCCGCGATGACAATCGTGCGGGATGCGGCCACCGGCCGCTCAGGCGGCCTTGTCCTTCAACACGCATTCGGGAGGGCGGGCCTCGCCGGCGGCGAGGTCGGCGGCATGGCGATAGAGGGTCGAGCAATAGGGGCAGATGATCTCGTTGTCGTTGCCGAGATCGAGAAAAACATGGGGGTGGTCGAACGGCGGATTGGCCCCAACGCACATGAATTCCTTCGATCCGATCTCGATCATCGGAACGCCGGCATCATTGTGAAAGTGCGGAACGACATGGTCGGACATGGAAATCACCTTGCGACGGCGGCGGGCGCGATCAAAAACAGTCAGCACAATACACGGCAGACCAAAATGCCGCGCACCATACTGACGGGTTCGGTTGATTGCTAGGCCCGACGGTCCATTTGCTCATGGAAATTCGACACAATCTTGTCCTCTCAGAGAAGCCCTTCTTTCGTCGGAGCTGTTGTGTCCTAAAAGCGGCATACCATCTAAGGAAGCGGAAATATCGGGGGTTTTTCGGATGCGGCGAGCGCGGCTCGGTCTGGCTTCGGCTGGTATGGCGGTATGTACGGTCGCCTGCGCGCTGCTGTGGCCGCATGCGATCAACTCCGCCGCGATCCTGGCCGCGCAGGACGATCCGGCCGCGCTGTCGGACCTGCAGATCGATACGATTTTACGGAATGACGATTCAATTGTCGCGACAAATGTCGAGCGCGCGCTGGCTGCGGGCGATGCCGATCTCGCGGCGAGCTTTGTCGACCTCGCCAGGCAAAAGAACATCGCCGTCAGCGACGAGTTGTCGGGGCGGGTGCGCGATGCCGTCACCGAGGCCAATTCGGCCTCGCATTTCGCCAAAGGTTTTGCCGGCGGGCTTTTCACCGGTACCGCTGACGATGTCGCGGGCATGTCGGGGACGGTGGCCGGCGATCTCTTTGTGTTCGGCGACATCAGGGATGTGGTGCGTGAGGGCAAGCATCTGGTGACCGGTGAGGAGACCGATCGGCTGGTGCTGGGACTGGCGGCCGTGGGACTTGCGATAACGGCGGCGACCTATGTCTCGGTCGGCGGAGCGGCGCCAGTGCGCGCCGGGCTCACACTGGTCAAGGACGCCCGCAAGGTGGGGCGGCTCGGCGAGGGGTTGACGCGGTGGGCCGGACGCTCCGCGCGGGATATCATCGATGCTCCGATGCTGGAGAACGCGGTGGAGCGTGCGTCGGTGCTGCGGCCGGGCCAGACCGTCGATGCGATCAAGGCAGCGGTTCATCCCGGGCAGGCTGCGGGCCTGGTCCGGCTCGGCAAGGATGTCGGGCGGGTCGGGGAAAAGGCCGGCATGCGCGGTGCGCTCGATACGCTGGCGATCTCGCAAGGTCCCAAGGACGTCGCGCGCGCGGCGCGGCTCGCCCAGTCCAAGGGTGGGCAGACCCGCGCGATCCTGAAAATGCTCGGCCGCGGCGCGCTGTTGCTGGCGACGGGCGCCTTCGATCTGACAATGTGGGTGTTCGGCGCGCTGTTCGCTTTGTTCGGGCTGTTGTCGTCGATCAAGGCCACCACCGAACGGCTGACCATGTCATGGCTGCGCCATGGAAAGGCACGCCGGCTGAAACGGCAGAAGGCAGCGGCGTTGCGTCCGGCGCTGGCGTCCGCCACCGCACGCGGCTAGCTTTCGGCCCGAATCTTCCCATCACCTGACTATATGGAACGAGCAATGCCGAGCTTTCACAACGGCGCTGTCGAAATTGCCTATCTCGACGAAGGCGAGGGCGAGCCGATCGTGCTGGTCCACGGTTTTGCGTCGAGCAAGAACGTCAACTGGGTGTATCCGACCTGGGTTTCGGAGTTGAAGAAAAACGGCCGCCGCGTCATCGCGCTCGACAATCGCGGCCACGGTGATTCCACCAAGCTCTACGATTCCGAGGACTACCATATCGGCACCATGGCCGGCGATGTCACCGCGCTGATGGATCATCTCGAGATCGCGCGGGCAGACATGATGGGCTACTCGCTGGGCGGACGGATGACGGCGTGGCTGGCGCATCGCGTGCCGCAGCGGTTGCGTTCCGCGATCCTCGGCGGCATCGGCATCGGACTGATCGAAGGCGGCGGCCCCGGGGAAAAAGTCGCGGAAGCGCTGGAGGCGGACTCGCCGGACGACGTCACCGATCGGGTGGGGCGGATGTTCCGCGCCTTCGCCGATCAGACCCGCAGCGACCGCCGGGCGCTTGCCGCCTGCCTGCGCGGCTCGCGCCGGCTGATGACCCGCGAGGAGGCCGCCGACGTCGCGGTGCCGGTGCTGATCGCGGTCGGCGCCAGGGACGAGATCGCGGGCTCCGCCGCAGCGCTTGCCGGCATCATTCCGGGTTCGAAAGTGCTCGACATTCCCGATCGCGACCACATGCGGGCGGTCGGCGACAAGGTCTACAAGGCGGGCGTACTGGAATTTCTTTCAGAGCGGAAATGAATCCTGCGGTGTGCCGGGGCGGTCGGCGAAATTCCTGAAGGCCGCGATCAGCGCCACCAAGGTCGCGATCCAGACCATCCGCGCGCCGTAGCGGTCATGCGGCCCCGATATCACACCGCAGACGAAGGCGTTGCCGAGCAGCGCCAAGCTGACGGTGGCGGCGAGCAGTGTCAGATCGTCGAGCCGGCGGCGCGCGATGCCGGCGGCAAGGATCGCGACCATCGCCAGCATCGATGCCAGCGCCACCGGGACATGGATCCGGTTGATCATCTTGAAATTGATGTCCCAATGCTGTTGATGCGCCGCGCGCATCCGGCCGGTTTGCGCCGGCAGATAACGTTCGATGATGCCGTAGGTATGAGGTATCCAGCCATTGGTGCCTTCACCGGTCGCAACTTCGGTCAATTGCTGCGCGGTGGCTACGATCGCGGCTTCGGCCTGCCAGGCCGGATATTCGGCGAGCGAATGCAGCACGATGAAGCCCATTTCGTCGTCGAGACCCTCGAAGCGGCCGAGCGTGTTGAACATGCTGTTGCCCCACAGGAAGTCGTCCGCGGTGGCCGGAAGCCGGTCGCGATAGGGGCAGAGCTTGAGTTTCTGCTCCGGACAATGCGCGCGCAAATAGCTTGCGACGATGCCGTCCTGCATCATACGGCCGAACGCAACGCCATAGCCGCCCGGCGTCCAGGCCAGTTGTCCGGAAAGCGCGAAATTCGCCGCCAGCAGCATTGCGGCGCCGACCACGATGGTCAGGCTGCCCTGCAGCAATCCGGAAACGGCGATGCGGCCGCGCAGCCACGGTCGCACGATCCAGCCGGCGCAGCACAGCCCGAGCAGCACCGCCAGCGTGGCGCTATGGGTGGCTCCGGCGAAGGCAGTGAACACAAACAGCAGCCACTTTTCAGACGTCGAGATCTTGTCGCCATGCAGCACGAGGACAAAGAGCGACAGCACCGACAGGCCGGCGAAGATGTCGGTCAACAGCATGCTGGCGAGCCAGGGCAGCGCCGTGGTCAGGATCAGGACGAGGCTGATCGCGGCCAGCCGCGCCGGCCGTGCCATGTCGACCACCCGCAGCACGAGTTGCAGAATCCATAGCGTCGCCAGCGCCTGGACGCCCAGATTGATCCAGAAATACGAGCTTTCGCCGTAGTGCAGGTAAATGCCGAATACGGTGGAGCGGCTCGGCACCAGATAGCCTTCGTACCACCGGGCCAGATAGCCGCCGGTGTCGTACTGGAGCAGGGGGTATCCATTCCATATCGCCGGCGCGAGCAGCAGCAGCGGAATGGCCAGGGCTGATACCAAGGCCCAGGCCGAACTGGTCGGGCGCGCCGTTAGAGTTTGGGTGGTGATGCTGCGTCTCCCCGGTTTGTAAGGCACCATGCCCGCATGGCCCTGGAAACGAAAATCGGCAAATAGTTGGATGGCGGCTTGCTTGATTTCCGGAGGATACCGACCACCTCAAGACAACGCACCTGACGCGAGCGGGCCTCGGACTGTATGGGAAAATACGTTACTTCAGGGGCTTAGGATGAATTTCAGGCGGCGCTGACCTCCGGCTCGGGCGATCTTGCGTGAGACAGGGGTCTGCTTGTTATGCTACAACGGGCTGCGGCCGTTGATCCGGAAAGCGAGTTTACGAGAGCAGCATATGGCCATCTATCAGATCAATACGCAGGGCGGCAAGCTGGCGGCGCTCGATCCGATCTGGGATCGCGTCCGGCAGGAGGCGGAGGACATCGTCCGGCGCGAACCCGAACTCGCCTCCTTCATCTATTCGACGGTGCTGCACCATGAGCGACTCGAAGACGCGGTGGTGCACCGCATCAGCGGGCGTCTCGACCATTCGTCGCTATCGGGTGATTTGATCCGCCAGACCTTCGACGAAGCGCTGCGCGACGATCCCGATATCGGCAACGCTTTCCGCGCCGACCTCGTCGCGGTCTACGACCGCGATCCCGCGACCTCCCGGTTTATCGATCCCTTGCTTTACTTCAAAGGCTTTCATGCGATCCAGACCCACCGTCTGGCGCACTGGCTCTATCAAAAGGCTCGCAAGGATTTTGCCTATTACCTGCAAAGCCGGTCCTCGTCGGCGTTCCAGACCGACATCAATCCCGCGGCAAAGCTTGGCCGTGGCATCTTCCTCGATCACGCGACCGGCTTCGTCTGCGGCGAGACCGCGGTAATCGAAGACGACGTCTCGATTCTGCACGGCGTCACCCTCGGCGGCACCGGCAAGGAGAACGAGGATCGCCATCCCAAGATTCGCCGCGGCGTGATGATCGGGGCGGGCGCGAAGATTCTCGGCAATATCGAGGTCGGTCATTGCGCGCGTATCGCGGCGGGATCGGTGGTGGTGAAGTCGGTACCCCACAACGTCACGGTGGCCGGCGTTCCAGCCAGGATCGTCGGCGAGGCTGGATGCGCCGAACCGTCGCGCACCATGGATCAGATGATCAACGCGATCGGACTCTGAGATCTCGCAAGCGGCATCGAAAGGAAACGGCCGGCGGTTTGCTTCGCCCCCGTGCGGAAGCGTTTTCGAGCGTGAAGAAAACGCGTCCAAACAAGAATCTAGAGCCCCGTTCCGATTCCATCGGAACGGAAAAGGCTCTAGAACCTCTGAAATCTGAAGTTCTGTTTTTTATTGGAGATTGACGTGGACGTTCAGGAAGTCAGGAAGCTCGACGCCTATCTCAAGCGTCTGTTCGGCAATCCCAGGATCCGCGTCGTGCCGCGGCCGAAAAAAGACGATTCGGCCGAGGTCTATATCGGCGAGGAATTCATCGGCGTGCTGTTCGTCGACGATGAGGACGACGACCGCTCGTTCCAGTTCCAGATGGCGATCCTCGAGGAGGATCTGGTCGAGCAGGACTGACGACGACTAGCCAAAACCCGCCATCGGGCGACTTTCGGAATCACCCCGGCGATGGGTTGGTCCTTGTCCCGTGTAATTCCACCGTCAGGCGGTCCATCGCATCGGCCACCTTGCGCCATTGCGCGAGCCAGCTCCGCGGAAAGCGATAGGTCAAATCGGCGCCGTCGACGCGGCGCTCGCTTAGGCACATGCCGGGTGTCGCGCCGTCGCGCGTGCAGCGCGCGCTGAGTTTCGGCGCATCCGCGAAGAACAGATCCTCCTGGTCGTAGGGCGTGCCGTCGCGAAACGCGCGCATGGTCAGGCCGTCCGGTCCCGGACTCGTGGTTTGTCCGAGGTAGCGCGGATAGATGGTGTTCAGGCGCACATCCGGCGCCATGGAATCATGGTGCGCGGCGATTGCCAGGAAGATCCGGTCGATCGCCGGCTGCGCGTTTTCCACCGTATCGGCGCTGACGTGTTTAGGACCTGCCGGTACATCGAGCGCGGGATAGTTGAAGTTGAGATCGATCCGTTCCTGCGGGCCGGAATGGCGTTGGATCTTCATCCGGATCGCCAGCGGCGGCACATTGAACAGCGTGTCGCCGACGCTGATCGGCAACCGCGCCGGATCATTCGATAGATCCGTACTCCAGGTCGGCCACAACAGATAGGCGATCAGCGCGACCGCAACTGTGCCGATGGTGCCCGACGCCACGATTGGAGTCATGTGGCCGCGGCGGCGCCGGCGCGAACCGCGCGCAGAAGGATGGGCGGTGGAGAGGATTGTCATCGGTAGGACACGGGGCGCAGGGAAGTCAAAAACCTAAGGTCGACCGGAGGGCCGAATCAGCTTGCGACTATGCCACGCGCTACGGCTATTTTCGCCGGGGGTGCGGCGTCCGGTTCCGGCCTGCCGTGTTAACCTTCCTTTAAGGATAGTATGGCGGCCGGCGGCCAATTTTGCGAAGCAGGGATCAAGGCAGTACGTGTAGCGGAAGAGTTGCGATGTCGCCGGATGCGCTGAATTCCCTGTTTGCCCTTTGCATCGGCTTCTCCCTGGCGGGCGCGCTCGTCAGCGGGTATCAGGCACTGCTGCGGCGGCCGGCGGGATTTGGGCTGCTGCAGGAGGGCGTCGCCCCGAAGACTTTCGCCGCCGTGCCGTTTCTGGTTTTCGCCGCTCCCTTCATCATCATGCGCAATACCTTGCGGGGCGCGAGGATCGAGCGTCGCCGCTTCGAATTTGTCATGATGGCGACCGTGCTGGCGGGATTCTGGAGCCTGATGTCCGGAACGTTCTTCCTGATGACGCTGCGCGCGGCTGGCTTGCTGGCCTGACCAGAATCGCCATCCCCGCGCCCCGCATCAAGCACGCCAGGCATTGCTTGAAAGCGCGCTCATCGCTGTGCCAGGGTCTCGCCGTGAACAGGAGACTGCCATGGCCATTTACGAGCTTGACGGACAGGGCCCCGAATTTCCCGCGGACGGCAATTACTTCGTCGCCGATACCGCGGTCGTGATCGGGAAGGTGCGGCTGCACCGTGACGCCAGCGTCTGGTTCGGCGCGGTACTGCGTGGCGACAATGAGTGGATCGAAGTCGGCGAAGGCTCAAATGTGCAGGACAACTCGATCTGCCACACCGACCCCGGCTTTCCGCTGACGATCGGGAAAAACTGCACGGTGGGCCATCATGTGATCCTGCATGGCTGCACGCTGGAAGACGGCGCGCTGGTCGGCATGGGCTCGATCGTGATGAACGGCGCCAGGATCGGCCGCGGCAGCGTCGTCGGCGCGGGTTCCGTCATCACCGAGGGCAAGCAGTTTTCCGAAAACTCCCTGATCATCGGCGCACCCGCGCGGGTGGTTCGGGCGCTTGATCCGGCGCAAGCGGTGCAACTGGCACAGCCCGCGAAATTCTATCAGCACAATGGCCCCCGCTTCAAAAAAGGCCTGAAGAGGATTGGCTGAGGTCGGCGGCTGGCAGCGGCGTCGGAAATCGAGGTGGTCCTGGCGGCGACGGTCGAGTCCGGTCGATGAGCATTGCCAACCACGGCATCCGCCATCAGCATGGATGGCAAAGGAGCTTGGCGGGACAACGTGTTCGTGGTGAGGTTGTCGAGCCGACGAAACCGTCGGCCAGACGCAAAGCCCGATTGCTCGGTATCTCGTTTTTATAATGGCCGGCGGCCGCATTCGAGCATTGACGGCCGCACCTCGGATCAAGCCTACCTCGATCTTCCTGCGCTTCGCGCGACCTAAACCCCGCAGACGTTCTACTTATCGACGCGGATTTTTTCAGGCACCGCGACCAGTTCACCCATCTATCGAGCCACGGCATACACGTTGTGCCCGAACACGGACATGCCGACGCTCTCCGCCAGAGCGCGAGGAAGGTATTTCCAGTCGGACGTCGTGAGCGGACCGAAGCGGAACCGCTTCGGCTGCATCTGGACCGAGGCGAACAAATGCTCGATGTCGGTAGCCGAAAAATAGTTGATGTGGTCCGGCGGAATCCAGAGGTAGCGCTTGCGCCACGCTGGATAGAGTGTGCGGACGTCGTTCAGGTTCGGCGTGATAACGATCAGGAGACCGCCCGGGTTGAGCACGGAGGCCGCCGTCTTGATCAGCTGGCGCGGCTCCATGACGTGCTCCAGCACGTTGTCGATGACCACAGCATCGGCCGGGACGCTGCCGTGGAACGGCGCCTGGACGATGTTGACGCCCTCGGCGATACCGAAGTCCGACAACCCGCGCGCCGGCTCATAGCCGACATACTGGAACGGGTCGTTGCGCATGATATAGCCGAGTTCGCCGCGGCCGCAGCCGATTTCAAGCACTTTCTGGCCGCGCCTGAGGTGACGCAGGAGCAGGCGTCGGATCTGATGGTGGCGCGCGCGGAAACGCCAGTAAAGCTTCTCCAGCTCGCCATGATTGGCGGTGTCCGCCGGCGGGTCTGCCACGAAGACGAAACCGCAGTCCGTGCAGTTGACGATGCGAAACCGCTCGCCAGTGCGTTCCATCTCGAATCTCGGGGCGAAAGCCTTGTTGCTCTCGCAGACGGGACAATCAGAGCGTTCAATTCTTTCCATGCGCCGCTGCTTACCTCACCACCTGGGATAGACCTCACAATACACCATAGGGGTACAATTCAGATTGTCGATTCACAGCGGGGAAAGATGGAGCAAAACGAGCTAGCGTGCCGCAAGGGCGCAGGAGGCGGATGATGTGGCTGACCGAGAACACGCTGGGCAACGGCGGCGATCGCTCTCCTCTTCGCGCTCTGGACCGGATGTTCTGGCCGCGACTGAACCCTTCATGCTCGGGATCAATCCGAGCCTGACGTCGCTTGATTTGTTGGTGGCGCGCGCCGCGCCCTTGCGAAGCCGATCCTTCAGGTCTCGCCCGCGCGGTAGCCGGCGGCAAGCGCTACGGTCGCGGAGAAGTGAGCGGCCTCATCGCACATCATGGACTATTGATCGCGCGCAAGTGCCGGAATTTGCAACGCTATCGCGCTGTAGACGTTATGCGATATCCGATTATCCGATTTCTGAAGGAGGCGATCATGTTGCGTAAGACTG
>JAGXAF010000084.1 GCA_018971675.1 Bradyrhizobium sp. | reverse complement strand
AGGGCGGAAATCGACCGGCCCGGACATTTCCAACAAGTGTTGTTTTCAAGTCATTTACTTTGGCGCGAACATTTTCTCTGTTCCGTCCGCGAGCAGTGAACCACTGGCGGTAGCGGGGTGGAGAACACGATGTCGCTGAGAATCGCGGTCGCACTGACAGCCGCCATCGGATCGTGCCTGTTGATAACGACCGAGGCCCAGGCGCAGCCGGACCTGGTCGACTTCCAGGGCAATTATTCGCCGGGAACAATCGTGGTGAAGACCGATGAACGCCATTTGTACCTGGTGCTCGACTCGGGCCATGCGGTCCGCTACCCGGTCGGCGTCGGCAAGGCCGGCAAGCAATGGGCCGGCGTCACCCAGATCGCCGGTAAATATCGCAATCCGGCATGGTCACCGCCGCCCGAGCTCAAGCGTGACAAGCCGTCGATTCCCGATGTGATCCCCGGCGGCTCGCCGCGCAATCCGATGGGCGTCGCCGCCATGACGCTGGCCGACGGCGACTATGCGATCCACGGCACCAATGCGCCCAATTCGGTTGGTGGATTTGTTTCCTACGGCTGCATCCGGATGCTCAACGCCGATATCAGCGATCTCTACCAGCGCGTTTCGATCGGAACCACCGTCGTCGTCTCACGCTGAGGGCAGCCTTGCCGGCCTGAAATGCAGGAAGCCGCGCCACGCTGCCTTTTTCGTTGGTCTGTCGCGTTCCGACCGGCGCACCTCAGAAATCCGAGACGATGCCTTTGTTTTCCCAGTCACCGTAGCGCGTCGGTTCCAGGCCCTTCGGTCCCTGTAGTTCCTTCGGCGTCGGATGCGGGTTTGCCTCGGCGGCCTTTCTCCGGGCTTCCGCTTCGGCAAGCGCGCGCCTTGCCGCCGCCGGCAGCGGCCCGGGTTCGGCGCGCACTAAAGATGACGGCGAAGAATCGCCTGTCGTCCGTTTCTCAACCATGCGGCCCAGTCCATTTCCAACGCGTCGCCGCAGATCATACCTGAACTGTGAAATCTCAAAAGGCGATTCTTATATTTGGCATATTCGCGTGCCACAGGTCGGTTGAACTGTCGATCACTGCTCCCGGGATGTTTCCACCCCAATGCCTGCTCAACGATTTGCATTGCCATCCGAGGTGCCCGGTCTCGCGGCGCGCCGGATCGCAGCGGATATCCTTGACGGCGTCTTGCACAAACGTCGCACGCTCGACGACCAGCTTGATGGCGCTGGCGCGCATCCTGGACTGAAGACACTGTCCGACCGCGACCGCGCGCTGATGCGGCGACTGGTCGCAACCGTCCTGCGCCGGCTCGGCACGCTCGGACATGTGCTGTCGCGGCTACTCGATCGCGGCATCCCGACCGACGCGCCGCGCGCGCAAAGCGCGCTGTTGATCGGCGCCGCACAAATCCTCTGGATGGACGTGCCTGATCACGCCGCCGTCGATCTTTCAGTGCGGCTGGTGCAGTCGGACCGGCGCGCCGCGAAATATGCCGGGCTGGTGAATGCGGTGCTGCGCCGCTGCGCGCGCGATGGTGCGCCGTTGATCGAAGAGGTCAGGGCGCAGACGCTGGACGTGGCGCCATGGCTGCTGGCGCGCTGGATCGAGCACTATGGCGAGTCCACCGCGCGCGATATCGCGGTCGCAATCAGCCACGAGCCTTCGCTGGACATCACCGTGAAATCCGACCTCACGCAGTGGGCGACACGGCTGCATGGCGAAACATTGCCGACGGGATCGGTGCGCACGCTGTTGCAAGGTTCCGTGACCATGCTTCCGGGCTTCAGCGAAGGCCAATGGTGGGTGCAGGATGCCGCCGCCTCGCTGCCGGCGCGCCTGTTTGGCGACGTCGCGGGAAAAAGCATCGTCGATCTCTGTGCCGCACCGGGGGGCAAAACCGCCCAACTCGCGCAAGCGGGCGCGCGCGTCACGGCGGTCGATCGCTCGTCGAATCGCATGGCCCGGCTGCGCGGCAATCTCGCGCGGCTTTCGCTCGAAGCCAGGACCGTGGTAGCGGATGCCGCCGATTGGCAAAGCGGCGAAAGCTTCGACGGTATCCTGATCGATGCGCCCTGCACCTCGACCGGTACCATCCGGCGCCACCCCGACATCGGCTGGTTGCGGCAGGAAGACGACATCGGCCCACTGGTCGCGCTACAGAAGCGATTGCTGCAGCGCGCCGCCACGCTGCTGAAGAGCGGTGGTACTTTGGTCTATTGTACCTGCTCGCTGGAGCCGGAAGAAGGCGAACAGGCGATCTCGGCCTTTCTCGTCGCCGAGCCGTCGATGCGCCGTGTCCCGATCGAAGCGAGCGAGGTTGCAGACCTCGCCGAAATCCTCACCGCCGAAGGCGACCTGCGAACCCTGCCCTGCCATTTGCCGCAGGACGAGCCCAGACTGGGCGGGCTTGACGGCTTCTACGCCGCGCGGCTCGTTAAATCCTGATTTTACACCGCATTCCCGCTTCCGCCGCTGATTCGCGGGCTTTCAAGATGGTGTCTTGACCGCGTTTCCGGATTAAAAGGATTCGCGAGAATCCCCCGCTCCAGGCAACACAACCTCCCGTCCAAGGAAAGGCGTGTCAGTCGCTCAACGCAGACGCATTTCGACACTGATCATGGGCCGCTTCGCGCGGAGCATGATCGCGCGCGCGAGCGGCGGTTCGGTGGCGCTGTCGCAGCTGTGGCCGGGCCGTGCTGACCGGCTGATCATCGCCCCGCACGATCTGCGCACCGCCGACGCCACGCGCTCGGCGGAGATCTATGCCGGTCGCTTCGTGTTCGCCGGCAAGATCGTCACCTGCCACGGCCGCTCGGTCTTCGATCTCGAGCCGCCGTCCGAAGATTGGGAGGTGGCGCTGCTCGGTTTCGGCTGGCTGCGGCATTTGCGTGCGGCCGATACCGCGCTGACCCGCGCCAACGCCCGTTCGCTGATCGACGACTGGCTTTCGAATCCGTCGAACAGACGTCCGTTGGGCCGCCGCGCCGACGTGATGGCACGCCGCGTGATTTCGCTGTTGTCGCACGCGCCGCTGGTACTCGGCGACACCGACGGCAAATTCTATCGGCGCTATCTGCGCGGACTGACGCGGGATATCCGGCACTTGCGCTTTGCGATGCTCGACATGCCGGACGGTGTGCCGCGGCTGCAGGTGATGATCGCGCTGGGCTACGCCTCGCTCTGCCTTGCCAACCAGGCCCGCAACATCCGCGGCGCCACGCGCAAATTATCGGACGAGTTGCAGCGCCAGATCCTTCCCGACGGCGGTCACATCTCGCGCAATCCCGGCGCGCTGATCGAGCTGCTGATCGATTTACTGCCGCTGCGGCAAACCTTTGCAGCCCGAAACATCGCGCCGCCGCCCGCACTGTTGAATGCGATCGATCGCATGATGCCGATGCTGCGCTTCTTCCGCCATGGCGACGGCAGCTTCGCGCTGTTCAACGGCATGAGCAGTACGCCGTCCGACCTGCTGGCGACGCTGCTCGCCTATGATGACACCCATGGCGCGCCGATGACGAGCATGCCGCATTCCGGCTTTCACCGGCTCGAGGCCGGCGCGATGACTGTCATCATGGATACGGGTTCGCCGCCGTCAGCGAATGTCAGCCAGGACGCCCATGCCGGCTGCCTGTCGTTCGAACTGTCGTCCGGACCGAGCCGGATCGTGATCAATTGCGGGATGCCGTCGACTGGCCGGGACAATTGGCGGCCCTTCGCGCGGAGCACGTCGGCGCATTCCACGCTGACCTGTCACGAAACTTCGTCCTGCCAGTTCGTCGAAATCTCGGCGGTGAAGCGGCTGTTGCAGGGCGCGCCCATCGTCAGCGGACCGGCCAATGTCGAGAGCTATCGCGAGGCAGTCGCCGATGGCGAGCTATTGACGACCTCGCATGACGGCTATCTGGCGCGGTTCGGCGTGGTGCATCGGCGGGTGTTGATGGCTGCCCATGACGGTTCCAGGCTGGATGGCGAGGACACGTTGTCGTCGCCGCGCGGCGCACCAATCAAGGGCCGCGACACCGACTTTGCGCTGCGATTTCACCTGCACCCCGCGGTGAAGGCGAGCCACCTCAGCGAAGGGCGCGTCGTAATGCTGGCATTGCCGAATCGGGATATCTGGACCTTCGAGGCGCTCAGCGACAGGATCGAGCTGGAAGACAGCGTGTTCCTGGCAGGAAATGACGGTCCCCGCCGCACCGCCCAGATCGTGATCCGGCAGGATTCGAAGGACGTGGCTACGATCCGCTGGAGTTTTGTGCGCTCGACCGTATCGACCGCGGCGACATCGGCGCGGCGCAACGCCGGTCGCGAACCGGACTTGCCGCTTTAGAGACTTGCCGCTGTAAAGACTTGCCGCTGTAAAAAAGCGCCGCACAAGATGTCGCCAGGCGTGACTGGCCGTTGTGACACCAGCCGGAAGCTGATAATTAACGGCCGCTCGCGCAACTGGCGACTTTGGATGGAGCACCATCGGGAAGCGCGGGAAAGTCCGCCGCGCGCCTGGGCAAAAGCACCCTTTTCAACCGAGGATCTTGCCCATGACCGACCAGCCGCGCCGCGTGACCAGGGCTTTATTATCCGTTTCCGACAAGACCGGGCTGATCGAGTTCGCCCGCGCACTGGAGGCGCATGGCGTCGAGCTCGTCTCCACGGGAGGCACCGCCAAGGCGATCGCCGCGGCGGGGTTGAAGGTCAAGGACGTATCCGAGCTGACCGGCTTTCCGGAAATGATGGACGGCAGAGTCAAGACCCTGCATCCCAAGGTGCATGGCGGCCTGCTCGCGATCCGCGACAATGCCGACCATACGAAATCACTCAGGGAACACGGCATCGCGCCGATCGACCTTTTGGTCGTCAATCTCTATCCGTTCGAGGCGACCGTCGACAAGGGCGCCGATTTCGCCGAATGCATCGAGAATATCGACATCGGTGGACCCGCGATGATCCGCGCCGCCGCCAAGAACCATGACGATGTCGCCGTCGTGGTCGAGGCACGGGATTATCAGGCCGTGCTGGACGAACTCACCTCCAATGCCGGCGCCACCACGCTGACCCTGCGCCGACGTCTCGCGGCCAAGGCCTATGCGCGGACCGCCGCCTATGACGCCGCGATTTCCAACTGGTTCGCGCTGCAACTCAAGACCGACGCGCCGGACTTCCGCGCGCTCGGCGGCCGGCTGATCCAGGCGCTGCGCTACGGCGAAAATCCGCACCAGCACGCCGCGTTCTATCGCACGCCGGACCGGCGCCCCGGTGTCGCCACCGCGCGGCAATTGCAGGGCAAGGAATTGTCCTACAACAACATCAACGACACCGATGCGGCCTATGAGTGCATCGCCGAGTTCGATCCGAAGCGCACCGCGGCGTGCGTGATCGTCAAGCACGCCAATCCCTGCGGCGTTGCCGAAGGCTCCGACCTCGTCAGCGCCTATCGCAAGGCGTTCGCGTGCGACACCCAATCGCCCTATGGCGGCATCATCGCCGTCAACCGCACGCTGGATGCCGACGCCGCGCGCGCCATCACGGAAATCCTGACCGAGGTCATCATCGCGCCGGATGCGACCGAGGAAGCGATCGAGATCATCGCCAAGCGGCGCAATCTGCGCCTGCTAATCGCCGGCAGCCTGCCCGATCCGCGCGCGGCCGGTCTCACCGCAAAAACCGTGGCCGGCGGTCTGTTGGTGCAAAGCCGTGACAACGCCGTGGTCGATGACGTCACGCTCAAGACCGTAACCAAGCGCTCGCCGACCGATGCCGAATTGCGCGACCTGAAATTCGCGTTTCGCGTTGCCAAGCATGTCAAATCCAACACCATCGTCTACGCCAGGGACCTTGCTACCGTCGGTATCGGCGCCGGGCAGATGAGCCGGGTCGATTCGGCACGAATTGCCGCACGCAAGGCGCGCGACGCGGCTGCCGACGCCAAGCTCGCCGAACCCATGACAAAGGGGTCGGTGGTCGCATCCGATGCGTTCTTCCCGTTCGCCGACGGACTGCTGGTCGCGATCGAGGCCGGCGCCACCGCGGTGATTCAGCCCGGCGGATCGATCCGCGACGATGAGGTCATCAAGGCGGCCGACGAACACGGCATCGCGATGGTGTTCACGGGCGTGAGGCACTTCCGGCATTAGCTAAGCCACACTTCTGGCGCTGATGCTCGCTCCGGAAAGAGGGGTTATTCCCGCACGCGCGAGAGCAGCAGCAACCCCACCAGGAAAAACACCACGAGCCCCGCCATGCCGGCCTTCTGGCTGGCGGTCGCGGCCGTGATCACGCCAATCAGCAGCGGGCCGATAAACGAGGTGACTTTTCCTGTCAGCGCGAACAGGCCGAAATATTGCGCGATGCGATCCTCCGGCGCGATCCGGATCAAAAGCGAGCGCGATGCGGCCTGCAATGGCGCGCCGGCCGCGCCGATCAGGCATCCCAGCACCAGATAAGCGCGCTCCGCGGCTGATGCGAACAAGGCGCCTCCGGGCACAGGCGGCGTCACCTTGACGAACAGTACGCGGTCCTTGTCGACCAGCAGGATGGCGACGATCGCGCCGAGCAGCATCAGCATACTGCCCGTGATCACGCGCTTCGGTCCGAACGCATCGTCGAGCTTGCCGCCAAGCCATCCACCGAGCGTGCCCGCGATCGCCAGAATAATGCCGAACGTGCCGATCTCGATCGTATTCCAGCCGAACGTGCCGGCAGCGTAGATGCCGCCGAATGCAAACAACGACACCAGACCATCGGTATAGATCATGTTGGCGAGCAAAAATGCCGCCATCGATTTGCGTCCGGGCAATTCGCGCAAAGTCTGTCGTAAATCCGCCATCCCTTCCCGCAGCGCATCGCGAAGGGTGTTTTTGGCCGGATAGTCCGGCGTCAACAGAAACATCGGCAGAACGAAGATGATGAACCACACCCCGGTCAAAGGACCGGAGATGCGGTCGCCCTCATGGGCGACGGGATCGAGACCGAACAGCGGGGTAAATCCGAACAGCGTGCGTCCGGTTTCGGGGCTGGCGGCGAGAAAGCCGAGCACCAGGATCAGGCTGAGGATGCCGCCGATATATCCGGTAGCCCAGCCGGTGCCGGACAGCCGGCCGATCCTGTCCGGCGGTACCAGGGTCGGCATCATCGCATTGTTGAACACGGTGGCGAATTCAACACCGATGGTCGCGACCCCGTAGGCAAGCAGCAGCGGTAGGATCGTGCTGGTATCGCCGGGCCTGGCGAACCACATCAGGCTGGAGCCGATCACCAACAAGGCACCGAATGCCGCGATCCAGGGCTTGCGCCGGCCGCTGGCATCCGCGATCGCGCCGAGCACCGGCGACATCAGCGCGATCGCCAGCCCCGCCGCCGCGGTGGCAAAGCCCCAGAGCGACTGCCCGCTGGCGGGGTTGGCGGCAACATGAGTCGCAAAATACGGCGCGAACACAAACGTCGTGATCAGGGTGAAGTAAGGCTGCGCGGCCCAATCAAAGAAAAGCCAGCTGATCACAGCCGCGCGCGGTGGATATTTGGTTGTCAAATCAACGCGGCGGGATTCAGTCAATGCAATCGCCATCAAATATCCTGCTGGAATGGCCTGCCTGGTCACAGGGAAGGCGCTTTGCCTTTAGCATGTGGCTCCGTATAGCATAGCTATCGCGACGAACCCGCGCTGTTTCCGGATTGGCATCAACACCTGGCAGAATTTTGATGAGTTCATGGACAGCGACGCTGAGCAGGCTAGCGATAGTCTTTGCGCTGGTGCTTTTCCTCGACGTGCCGGCCGGCGCACAGGATCAGCGTCACAGCGCGGACCCGCTTCCCGATCCGCATCAGACCCATGCCGTGCCGGCCCGGCACGGCATGGTGGTGGCGCAGGAAAGGATCGCGGCCCAGATTGGCGCCGATGTGCTCAAGCGCGGCGGCAACGCGGTCGATGCCGCGGTCGCCACCGGCTTCACGATGGCGGTGACCTATCCGCGCGCCGGGAACATCGGCGGCGGCGGCTTCATGATTATCCATTTGGCCCAAGGTAACCGGGACATCGCCATCGACTATCGCGAGATCGCGCCGGCGGCGACCACGCGCGATATCTTCCTCGGTCCAGATGGCAAGCCCGACCAGACGAAGTCCCTTAATTCTGCGCTCGGCATCGGTGTGCCCGGCACCGTGGCGGGCCTTTCGCTCGCGCTCGACAAATATGGCTCGGGCCGATTTTCGCTCGCGGAGCTTTTGAAGCCGGCGATCGCACTGGCCAACGACGGCATCCCGATTGCCGACGATATCGCAGACACGCTGGCGGACGGCCGCAAGCGGCTATCGCGCTGGCCGACCTCGGCGAAATTGCTGTCGCACGCCGACGGCACTCCGCTGCGTGAGGGTGACCTTCTGGTTCAAAAGGACCTCGGGCAAACGCTTTCGGCGATCGCCGAACAAGGTCCGCGCGGCTTCTATCAGGGTCCGGTCGCGGAAAAGCTGGTGAAAGCGATTCGCGACTCCGGCGGGATCATGACGCTCGACGACCTGAAATCGTATCAGCCGACCACCCGCGTGCCGGTGCACGGCAGGTACCGCGGCTACGATATCGTATCGATGCCGCTGCCTTCGTCGGGCGGCGTGGTGCTGCTGGAATCGCTGAACATCCTTGAAGGCTTTCCGCTGCCGGAAATGAAACAAGGCTCGGTGCCCTCGCTGCATCTATTGATCGAGGCGATGAAGCGCGCCTATGCAGATCGCGCGCATTATCTTGGAGATCCCGCCTTCGTCACCGCGCCGGTGGCGCGGCTAATGACCAAGGAATATGCCGCCAAACAGCGCGAAAGCATCAGCCTCGACCACGCAACACCATGGGACGACGTGCTCTCGGGCGCTCCGTCGCACGAAGGCAGCAACACCACGCATTTCTCGGTGGTCGATAGTGCGGGCAATGCCGTCAGCAACACCTACACGCTGAATTATCCCTACGGCGTTGGATTGGTCGCCGAAGGCACCGGCGTGCTGCTCAACGACGAGCTCGACGATTTCACCGCAGCGCTCGGCGCGTCCAATGCGTTCGGCCTGGTCGGCTTCGAAGCCAATCTTCCCGCTCCCGGCAAACGGCCGCTGTCGTCGATGACGCCGACCATTGTCCTGAAGGACGGCAAGGTGGTGCTGGTAACGGGGTCACCCGGCGGCAGCCGCATCATCTCCGCGGTGCTGCAGGTGATCGTCGACGTGCTCGATTATCACATGGATGTCGCCGCCGCGGTCGCCGCTCCCCGGTTGCACCATCAATGGATGCCGGACCAGGTCCGGGTCGAACACGGCTTTCCGGCGGATGTCATCGCCGGCCTGAGGGCAATGGGTCATACCGTGGTCGAGCCGCTCGGCCAGACTTCGGCCAATTCGATTGCGGTGACCGCCGATGGATTGCTCGGCGCGCCCGATCCACGCACCCGTGGCGCGGAAGCGGCGGGAGAGTAGATGCAACTTGTAAATGGACGTTAGTATGGGGGCATTTGCAGAAGGACATCATTTGCAGAAGGACATGGAGGCCTCCGATGACATCTCTCAAAGGCAAGACGATGTTCGTTTCCGGCGGCAGCCGCGGCATCGGACTTGCTATCGCCTTGCGCGCTGCGCGCGACGGCGGCAATGTCGCGATTGCCGCGAAGACCGCCGAGCCGCACCCGAAACTGAAGGGCACCATCTACACCGCCGCGGATGAGATACGTGCCGCCGGCGGCAAGGCCTTGCCAATACTCTGCGATATCCGCGAGGAAGCCCAGGTGGTCGCCGCCGTCGAACAGACGGTGGCCGAATTCGGCGGCATCGATATTTGCATCAACAACGCCAGCGCCATCAGCCTGACGGATTCGCAAGCGACCGACATGAAGCGATTCGACCTGATGATGAACATCAACACCCGCGGTACCTTCATGGTATCGAAATATTGCATCCCGCATCTGAAGAAGGCGGGAAATCCGCATATCCTGATGCTGTCGCCGCCCCTCGACATGAAGACGAAATGGTTCGAGCACTCCACCGCCTACACCATGGCGAAATTCGGCATGAGCATGTGCGTGCTCGGCCTCGCCGGTGAGCTGAAATCGGCGGGCGTTGCGGTCAACGCGCTGTGGCCGCGCACCACGATCGCCACCGCCGCGGTCGGCAATCTGCTGGGCGGAGATGCCATGATGCGCGCGAGTCGCACGCCCGAGATCATGGGCGACGCCGCCTACGCCATCCTGACCCGGCCCGCGCGCGAATTCACCGGGCAATTCTGCATCGACGACAAGGTGCTCTATGCCAGCGGCGTGCGCGACTTCGAGCGCTACCGCGTCGATCCTTCCGTTGCCCTGATGTCGGATTTCTTCGTGCCCGACGATGACGCTCCGCCACCCGGCGTTACCGTGCAAGCCTTGCCGTCGGTTGGCGGGGTGCAAAGGTCGCGCTAGAACAGGAAGGAGGCAGAAGTTGTGCGCCGTCAGCGTCCGACCGTATGCGGGCCGCCCTTTTCAAGCGCGCGGACATAGGCCGGACGGGCGTGAATACGTTTGAGAAACGCCATCGCCTGGGGATGACCCTGATCGAGCCCTGCGCGTGCGGCCGCTGCTTCCAGCGGAAAGCTCATCTGGATATCGGCGGCGGTAAATTCTTCGCCGGCGAACCAGGTGCTCTTTCCGAGTTCACTTTCCCAATACGCCATATGCAGCTTAAGTTGCGGGTTGATAAAGGCGGTCAAGGCCTGATGGGAGATCTTGCGCACCAACGGCCGCAGCAGAGCCGGTCCGCGTTTTGGCATCATCGTGAACAGCAATTTGAGCAGCATCGGCGGCATCGCCGAGCCTTCGGCATAATGCAGCCAGTAGGTATAGCGCAGCCGCTCCGGCGTTTTGGCCGGCGGGATCAGGCGGCCCTCGCCATAGGTCTCGATGATGTATTCGACGATCGCACCCGACTCCGCAACCGTCGCGCCGTCGTCGGTGATGACCGGGGATTTTCCAAGCGGGTGAATCGCGCGCAATTCCGCGGGCGCACGCATATCAGGCTGACGCTGATAGCGAACGATCTCGTAAGGCACTCCGAGTTCTTCCAGGAGCCACAGCACCCGCTGCGAGCGCGAGTTATTGAGGTGATGGACGGTAAGCATGGCGAATCCCCGAAGAACGGCGTGGTCCTGAGCGGCCGGCTGCTGGTGCCAGTCGGACGTTGGAAAGTCGAGACATACTAGTGAGATAATATTACCCGGGTGTTATTGACAAGCCGTATTTACCCGGGTAGAAATGCTTTGAGCCTCATATAGAGTTTCCGATGAATCGGCCTTCCGACACCGCCTTTGTCGCGTTCGATGGCGACCACCGTATCGCCGCCGGCGACCTGCGCGAAGTCGCCCGCGCGGCAAAACGGGCCCTCGACCTGCACAAGGAAGCCGCGGTGCTGATTTTCGATGGTGTCAGCAGCAACGTGGTCGATCTCGATTTTCGCGGCACTATCGATGACGTGCTGGCGCGACTGCCGGCGACCGAAAAAATTGCGCAGGACGAAATCGCAGACCAATTCGCGTCTGGCGAGCCGACCCCGCCGACAAGCCGCAGCCCCGGCCGACCGAAACTGGGCGTTGTCGCGCGCGAGATCACGCTGCTGCCGCGGCATTGGGAATGGCTGGCGCGGCAATCCGGCGGCGCATCGGTGGCGATTCGCAAGCTGGTCGATGACGCCCGGCGCGGCGGCGAGGAAAAGGACCGCATCCGCCAGGGCCAGGATGCCGCCTATCGCTTCATGTCGGCAATGGCCGGCAACCGGCCGCATTTCGAAGAAGCGGTCCGCGCTCTGTTCGCGCCGGATCCGGTACGTTTCAGGAAGTTGATCGCCGGCTGGCCCGCAGATTTGCGCGACCATGCCGCACGGCTCGCCGAACGGGCATTCCAGCCCAAGTCCAGCCCACAGGCATAACCCCGGTTGATTCCGAAACCGTGCAGCGCTACGTTGGTTTGGATGACAATGATCATATAAATGACAGATGGCGCCAGGGAGGCCGTCATGAGCACCGCATCTGTGCAATTCCTGTTCGATGTCGGAAGCCCCAACGCGTTCCTCAGCCACGAGGCGATTCCGGCGATCGAAAAACGCTGCAACGCGAAATTCGAATATGTTCCGGTCCTGCTCGGCGGCATCTTCAAGGCGACCAACAACAAATCGCCGGCGGAAACGCTGGCCGGCGTCAGGAACAAGCCCGAGTTTCACGCGCTGGAGACCGCGCGTTTTGTCAAGCGCTTCGGCGTCAAGCCTTACACCTGGAATCCGTTCTTTCCGGTCAACACGCTTAACCTGATGCGCGCGGCGGTCGCGGCCCAACTGGAAGGCGTATTCGAGAAATATATCGACACCGCTTTCCATCATATGTGGGTCGAGCCGAAGAAGATGGACGACCCCGAAATAGCCGCGGAGGCGTTCACCGCGTCGGGTCTCGATGCCCGGAAGTTGTTCGCGCGCGCGCAGGACCCCGAGGTCAAGGCCAGGCTGATCGAGAACACGCAAGCCGCGGTCGAGCGCGGCGCGTTCGGTTCGCCGACCTTCTTCGTCGGCACGGAAATGTTCTTCGGCAAGGAACAACTGCGCGAGGTCGAGGAATTGATCTCGGGGAAATAGCAGCGAGCAGGTGGAGTAGCTGAAATGCAGAAGCGCCACGCGACGGTCGCGGTGGTCGGCGCCGGTGACTACATCGGAGCCGAAATCGCCAAGAAATTCGCGGCCGAGGGCTTTACGGTTTTCGCGGGGCGGCGCAACGGCGAAAAGCTCGAACCGCTGGTGAAGGAAGTCGAGGCGGCGGGCGGAACGATCTTCGGACGATCGCTCGATGCGCGAAAGGAAGACGAGGTTGCGGCCTTCCTCAAGGACGCTGACAGCCATGCGCCGCTCGAAGTCACCATCTTCAATATCGGCGCCAACGTCAATTTTCCGATTCTGGAGACCACCGACCGCGTGTTTCGCAAGGTCTGGGAAATGGCGTGCTGGGCCGGCTTCGTCACGGGGCGCGAATCAGCGCGGCTGATGCTGCCGCGCGGCCAAGGCAACATCTTCTTCACCGGGGCCACCGCTTCCGTGCGCGGCGGCAGCGGCTTTGCAGCGTTCGCCAGCGCCAAATTCGGGTTGCGCGCCGTGGCGCAATCGATGGCGCGCGAGCTCGGACCGAAGAACATCCACGTCGCGCATTTGATCATCGATTCCGGCGTCGATACCGCCTGGGTGCGCGAACGGCGCGAGCAGCTCTGGGGCAAGGAGGCGCTCGACAATCCTGATCTGTTGATGCCCCCTGCCTCGGTCGCGGCATCCTACTGGCAGCTCTATCTGCAGCCGCGCAGCGCCTGGGCGTTTGAAATGGAAATTCGCCCGTTCGGGGAAAAATGGTGAAGAAGGCGAGTAGCGAATAGGGAATGGAAGTTCTTTTCCCTATTCGCTACTCGCCATTCGCCCCTCAAAACCAACAACAAAGGAACCTGGATGCGTGTTCTCGTGGTCGGCGCCGGCGCGATCGGCGGGTATTTCGGCGGCAGGATGCTGCAGGCCGGTCGCGACGTGACCTTTCTGGTCCGCCCGAAGCGCGCTGGCGAACTGGCGGCTGCCGGCCTCGTGATCAAGAGCCCCCATGG
>JAGXAF010000305.1 GCA_018971675.1 Bradyrhizobium sp. | reverse complement strand
CAGCTGGGTGATGGTGCCAGACGCCGCCAGCACGCCGGTGATGTAGCGGATGTTGTAGCCGTAGCGGATCATCACCGGCATCGAGATCAGCGCCATCGCGATGACCTGTGCCGCCACCGTACCGGTGATGGCGCCGAGGATGAAGCCGACCAGGATCACCGAGTAGCCGAGACCGCCGCGGATCGGGCCGAACAGCTGGCCCATCGAATCCAGCATGTCTTCGGCGAGTCCGCAGCGCTCGAGGATCGAGCCCATGAAGGTGAAGAAGGGAATTGCGAGCAACAGCTCGTTGGACAGCACGCTGCCGAAAATGCGGCCCGGAATCGCCTGAAGGAAATTCAGGTCGAAAAACCCGAGATGGATGGCGAGGAATCCGAACGACAGCCCGACCGCGGCGAGGGTGAAGGCGACGGGAAAGCCGATCAGCATCGCGAGCACGAGGCCGCCGAACATCATCGGCGGCATCATTTCCAGCGTGATCATTGCGTCGGCCTCTCGTACTTCGCGTCGATCGTGACGTAGCCCTTGAGGGCCGCGATGCGCTTGATCACCTCGGAGACACCTTGCAGGGCCAGCATCACGAAGCCGGACGGAATCACGAACTTGATCGGCCAGCGCACCAGGCCGCCGGCATTGCCCGACATTTCGCGGACGACGTAGGCCTGATGGAAGAACGGCCATGACAGGTAGCTGAGCAGCAGGCAGGCCGGGATCAGGAAGAACAGCGTGCCGATCAGATCGAGCCAGAGCTGGCCGCGCTCGGAAAGGAACAGATAGAAGATTTCGACCCGGACATGCTCATTGCGCTTGAACGTGTAGGATGCGCCGAACATGACCAGGATCGCGAACATGTACCATTGCAGTTCGAGCCAGCCGTTCGAGCTGTAGCTGAAGGCGTAGCGGATCATGGCGTTGCCGGCGCTCACCAGGCAGGCGGCGAGCACCAGGAGGTTGCAGATATAGCCGATCTTTTCGTTGAGTTGGTCGATAGCCCTGCTGATTGCCAACAATGGGCGCATCATTCTCTCCGCGGCGCCTGGCATCCGGCTGCGCCGATCGCTTCAACCGACGTCGCTTCGCCGCAGCGCGGCGCGCGCAATGCACAGAGTCGCAGGCTCGCACAAGGAGTCCGGGCCTTCACAAGCGGCTCATCCGCGGGGGCGACCGCAACGGCGATCTTCCCGCAAATTTACCGCCTCTGCTATCTTGGCTGGACATCAGGCAAAGCGGCTTGTCCAGCCAGGCCAGCGTGAAGTTCGGGCACCATTTCAGCGCGGGCAGGCCGCGTCAATTGGAAAATCGCCAATTGGCGTCCAGGCAATTGCACGGACTGACAAATCTGTCGGGAAGACCTCAGCCGCCGGTCACGCTCATGTGGCGGCTGACGCTGGGGCGGTTGTGGCGGCGATCGATGATGAAGTCGTGGCCCTTGGGTTTCAGGCCGATCGCGCGGTCGATCGTGGCGCTCAACAGCTCGTTGTCGGCAGACGCCCGTAGCGGCTTGCGCAGATCGGAAGCATCCTCCTGGCCGAGGCAGGTGTGCAGCGTGCCGGTGCAGGTGACCCGCACCCGGTTGCAGGACTCGCAGAAGTTATGCGTCATCGGGGTGATGAAGCCGAGCTTGCCGCCGGTCTCGCCCACTCTCACGTAACGGGCAGGGCCCCCGCTACTCTCGTCAAGGTCGGTCAGGCTGTATTGCTTGGCGAGCCGTGCCCGCACCAGTGACAGCGGCACATACTGGTCGATACGGCCGTCGCCGATGTCGCCCATTGGCATCACCTCGATCAAGGTCAGCGCCATGCCCTTGCCGTGCGCCCATTGCATCAGCGCGGGGATTTCGTCGTCGTTCACGTTCTTGAGCGCCACCGCGTTGATCTTCACCGCAAGCCCGGCCGATCGCGCCGCCTCGATGCCATCAAGCACCTTGTTGAGATCGCCCCAACGGGTGATGGTGCGGAATTTCACGGGATCGAGCGTGTCCAGCGAGACGTTGATGCGGCGGATCCCGCAGTCGCGCAATTCGCCGGCGAAGCGCGCCAGTTGCGAGCCGTTGGTGGTCAGCGTCAGTTCGTTGAGGGCACCGCTGTCGAGATGGCGCGACAGCGAGCGCACCAGCGTCATCACATTGCGCCGGACGAGCGGTTCGCCGCCGGTCAGCCGCAGCTTGCGCACGCCCTTGGCGATGAAGGCCGAACATAGCCGGTCGAGTTCCTCGAGCGACAGCAGATCGGCCTTGGGCAGGAATGTCATGTCTTCCGACATGCAATAGAAGCAACGCAAGTCACAGCGGTCGGTGACAGATACCCGCAAATAGCTGATCGTCCGGCCGAACGGATCGGTCATCGGACGGGACAACGATGCGTCGGGACTCACGATAGGTTCGTTCATTCAACAGGTCCTGTCATTGCGATAACCGCCAGGCCCGCACGGCGGCAGCATCGCGGTCGCAATGTATGCGTCATGCGACCTGCATACAATCCCAACCTTGCAGGTGCCATACTCTGCCGGCTGCGTTGGTGCACTGCAAGCGATTGCCGGCCGAAGGCGGCGGGGGCGCCAGCGTTGGAGTCCGGGAACGCCAACTCCGCAAGGGGGGCGGCCCCTTGGGTGGCGTCGTTTTTTGCCGCCGGGTCTTCTTCCTTTGGTTCCTTTGGCGGCGGACCTGCCGGTTG
>JAGXAF010000083.1 GCA_018971675.1 Bradyrhizobium sp. | reverse complement strand
TCCCTGCGCCCTCGATTTTGAGGGTGGCATGTGCCATCTTACTTTCATTTAGGGCGGAACGAATTACACCAGGCGCAGCTCGCAGCGAGAACGAGAAGCTGTATGCGCAATACTGGCGCTTACTTTCCCTCTCCCCTTGCGGGAGAGGGTGGATCAACGGCGCGAAGCGGCGGCGAGACGGGTGAGGGGTGCGCGGCCTCTCGTTATGCGGCCACCCCTCATCCGGCGCTTCGCGCCACCTTCTCCCACAAGGGGAGAAGGAAAAGAAGACGCGCTCGCCGTGAGGCCATCACGAGAGGATCAACTTTCCTCCTCCCCCGACAGTAGCGCGGCGTTGCCGCCGGCGGCGGCCGTATTGATCGTCACGGTCTGCTCGGCGGCAAAGCGCGTCAGATAATGCGGGCCGCCAGCCTTTGGGCCGGTCCCCGACAGGCCATGGCCGCCGAACGGCTGCACGCCGACCACCGCGCCAATCATGTTGCGATTGACGTAGATGTTGCCGACCTGAAGCCGGTGGACCATATCCTCGATGGTATCGTCGATCCGCGAGTGAACACCGAACGTCAGCCCGTAGCCCGAGCGCTCGATCGATCGCAGCACCGTCTCGATATCATCGGCGTGGTAGCGGACCACGTGCAGGATCGGCCCGAACACCTCCTCCGTCAGCTGTTCCGCGCTCGCCAGCTCGAAAATATGCGGCGCAACGTAGTTGCCCTCGGGAGCGACGCCGGCGAAATGCACCCGCGCCTCGCGCTTCATGCGCGCGATATGCGCATCCAGCCGCTGTTTGGCTTCCGCATCGATGATCGGCCCGACATGGATGGCGACGTCACGCACGTCGCCGATCTTCAATTCACGCGCGGCGCCCGCGATCATCTCGATCATGCGATCGGCGACCTCGTCCTGCACGAACAAGAGCCGCAACGCCGAGCAACGCTGCCCGGCGGAACGGAATGCGGAAGTCACGACGTCGTCGGCGACCTGCTCGGGCAGGGCGGTGGCGTCGACGATCATCGCATTGATGCCGCCGGTTTCCGCGATCAGCGGCACGATCGGGCCGTCCTTGGCGGCGAGCGCGCGGTTGATCGAGCGCGCCACTTCGGTCGAGCCGGTGAAGACCACGCCGGCGATGGCGGGATGCGCGACCAGCGCCGCGCCGATGCGGCCATCGCCCTGCGCCAGATGCAGCGCGGTGGCGGGGACGCCGGCCTCGTGCAACAGGCGGACGGCTTCGGCTGCGATCAACGGGGTCTGTTCGGCGGGTTTTGCGACCACCGCATTGCCTGCCATCAGTGCGGCGGTGACCTGGCCCATGAAGATCGCGAGCGGAAAATTCCACGGCGAGATCGCGATGAACACGCCGCGACCGCGCAACCGCAGCACATTGCTCTCGCCGGTCGGACCCGGCATCGTCTCGCCATCGGCGAACAATTTGCGGCCAAGTGCTGCGTAGTAGCGGCAGAAATCCGCGGCCTCGCGCACCTCGGAGAGCGCATCGTCCAGCGTCTTGCCGCCCTCGGACTGCAAGAGCGCAATGAAATGCGCGCGGCGTTGCTCCAAAAGGTCAGCGGCCTGCTCCAGCATCGCGGCGCGCTGGTCGGCCGGGGTCCGGTCCCAGTTGTTGAATCCGGCCTGCGCCGCTGTCACGAGGCGACCGGCGGCTTGCGGATCGAGCTCGGTGACGCGATGGGCCTTCGGGCGATCGCCGGCGACTGCCGAAAGCAGTTGGCCCAATGCCGCACGCTCGCCGAACTCGATGCCGCGCGAATTGATCCGTTGCGGCCGATAAAGATGGCGCGGCAACGGAATGTTCGGATGCCGCGCCCGGTCAGATGCGCCGATGATGCCGGCCGGCCTGCGCAGCAGGCTCGCGACCGGAATAGCCTTGTCGGCGGCGAGCGCCACGAAGGAGGAGTTGGCGCCGTTCTCCAAGAGCCGCCGCACCAGATAGGCCAGGAGATCGCGATGGCTGCCGACCGGCGCATAGGTGCGGCAGGCAAGTTCGGGATGGTCACGGTTCAGTTGCGCGTAGAGCGCTTCGCCCATGCCGTGCAGGCGCTGGAATTCGAAGCCGCCGCTGCTTCCCGTGAGTTCGAGGATGGTCGCGACCGTCAGGGCATTGTGGGTGGCGAATTGCGGAAAGATCCGCGGCCGCAGCGCCAGCATTTGCCGCGCGCGGGCGAGGTAGTTCAAATCGGTCATCGCCTTGCGCGTGAACACCGGATAGTCGTCGAGCCCGCGCTCCTGCGCGCGCTTGATCTCGGTGTCCCAATAGGCGCCCTTGACCAGCCGCACCATCAGACGGCGGTTAAGGCTCCGCGCAAGGCTGTCGGCGTAGTCGATCACCGCGCTCGCGCGCTTCTGGTAAGCCTGTATCGCGAGCCCAAATCCATCCCATCCCGAAAGCGAGCGGTCGGCCAGCGCGGCCGCGATCACGTCGAGCGACAGTTCCAGCCGGTCGGCTTCCTCGGCGTCGACGGTGAAGTTGAGGTCATGGGCCTTGGCGCGGCCGGCCAGATCGATCAGCCGCGGCACCAGCTCGCTCATGACGCGCGCCTGGCTCACCGCCTCATAGCGTGGATGCAAGGCCGAGAGCTTGACGGAAATGCCGGGCCGGTCGGGCAGCGACCGGTGGCCGGCGTGGCGGCCGATCGCCGCGATGGCGCTCGCGTAAGCGTTGAAATAGCGCGCCGCATCCGCGGCGGTGCGCGCGCCTTCGCCGAGCATGTCGAAGGAATAGCGCGGCGCGGGCACCCGGTCCGCATGCGCTCGTTCGAGCGCCGCCTCGATGGTCTCGCCAAGCACGAAATGACTGCCCATCAGCCGCATCGCCTGCCGTGTGGCGGCGCGCACCGCTGGCAGGCCCAGCCGTTTGGCGAGCCGCCCGATGGTACCCTGCGGCGTTTCGCCGGGCTGGATCACGCGGGCCGAGACGCCGAGCGCCCACGCCGACGCATTGACCAGAAACGCGCTGGACCGGGTTTCGTGGTGCACGAAGTCGCCCTGGCCCAGCCGATCTTCGATGAAGCGATCGGCAGTATGGGCGTCCGGCACCCGCAGCAGCGCCTCCGCCAGCACCATCAGCGCGAGGCCCTCCCTGGTCGAGAGCGCGAATTCGCGCAGCATGTCCTCGACGCCGCCGAGCGGATCGTCATTGGCCCGGATCGCCTTGATCAGCCGTGTCGCGGTGCGGTCGATCCGCTGCTCTTCTTCCGTGCCAAGTCCAGCGGCTGCGAGCAACTGCGCCGCGATCATGCGATCGTCCGGCGCATAGGGCGCCTCGAATGGCGGCAATGGGGAGGAGTCCGACATGGGGCAACCCGAGGTTTCCGGTGGCTATCATGGGCCGCGACTTGGAATCGCGAAACCGCTGCGATAGGTTTCGCACCAAATTGATGTGAAGCGGCGGCCGATGGAATTCAAGCGAGTGCGCAGCCTATCTGCCATGCCGGGCAAACGGCTGACGTCAGTGCTGTTGTCGATCGGATCAATGCTGCCAGCGGCGACGTTGCCGGCGCGCGCCGGCGAGTTGAGCGCGCCGCAGGCCGCGCTCTACAGCTCGGTATCGATCTATCCGCCTTCGGCGTCCGCCATGACGGTTTGCTATGGCTTCGTATGCCGCCGCCGCGAGATCCTCAATTTCACCCCGGCCGACCGCGCCGCACTGCGGCGGATCATCGATGCGGGTCATGCCTCGGCGGCGGCGGAACGGGCCGCGGTGCAGCGCGCCGTGATCTGGTTCGATCGCCGCATGGGGCCCTTGATCGGGACCAACAGGCGCGTGGCCAACGCGGATATCCGCGCCATGGACGACAAGCATAATTACGATTGCTGGGACACCACCCGCAATGTCACCGGCCTCTTGCTGGTGCTGCAGCAATGGGGTCTGCTCAAATTCCACACCGTCGGCGATCCGCACTACCGCGGCAATCCGCTGGCGGACCAGTTGCCGCACAACACCGCGGTGCTGGTTGAGCGCGCCACCAGGGTCGAGTGGGTCGTGGATATGTGGCCGCGCGGCTATGCTCAGCCGCCCGACGTGATGACGCTCGCTCAATGGCTCAAGAAAAGCTGAAAAAAGAACCGGCGCGTGGCGCCAGTTCGAAGGCGCATCAGCGCCGAATCAAATACACGCAAGAGCACTGCCTGCTCCCGCCGAACGTTGGGCCTCCCGCCGAACGCTGGGTATGTCTGGTTTGTTCCTGCAAGCCCCGTTCCCGGATGCCGTCCGAGATAGTGGTGATGCCGATTTCCAGCCCCGACGTCTTCGCCTTAAACCTTGAGGTTCTCGGCCGAGGTCTTGCCACGGTTGGCGACCTCTTCGTATTCCACCATCTGTCCTTCGTTGAGCGAAGACAGGCCAGCCTTTTCGACTGCCGAAATATGAACGAAAACATCCTTACCGCCAGTTGCGGGCTGGATAAATCCATAACCCTTGGTCGCGTTGAACCACTTCACAGTACCTTTAGCCATCACGTCGTCTCCGCGGGTTCAAAATTGATCACGAACCACCGGTCCCCGCAAACCGGCATGTCCGACGGGCGCACGATACGCGGTCTACGCGAACCTTGATAGCTTAAACGACATTGGGATTCGGGCAGAAAACGTTCATAATCGCGGCACATTCGGCCTTTTTGCCGATTTTGCTCCGCCGTGGCCCTCCGAACCGCGCCGGCCCACCGAACGTTGCGGCGTTAAGGAACCGTTAAGCTTGGCCCGTGGCGAACCGGAAAGCGCAGTTGAAACCAACCTTGCATGAACCTTGGGGCCGCGTTGCGCGAAAGCGGAGCATGACGACTGCTCCGTCCGACCGCCAGGCCGGGCCGGGCCATGCCGCTCGCTGGCAATGGGCCGGCGTGCTCGCGCTGATTGCCGCGATGACGGCGATGCGGGTGATCTACGCCTGCGTGATCGATCTGCGCACGGATGAGGCTTATTACTGGACCTGGTCGAAGGAGAACGTGCTTTCGTTCCTCGATCATCCGCCGATGATCGCCTGGTTCATCCGTTTCGGCACCGCGATCTTCGGCGACACCAATTTCGGGGTTCGCTTTGCCGGAATCCTTGCGATGCTGGTCACGCAATTGCTGCTGGCGGATATCGTTCGGCGCGTGACCCATGATGTCAGGGCCATCGTGCTGGCGGTGCTGATGCCGGAGGCGGCGCTTTACTATGGGCTGCTGATGGCCAAGGTGTGTCCGGACGTGGCGATGATCCCGTTCGCGGTCGCAATGCTGTGGGCGCTGGTGCGGCTTGCCGAGAGCGGCAATGCGCGCTGGTGGTTGGCGGCGGGTCTGTTCGCGGGGCTGGCGTTGTTGTCGAAATTCACCGCCCTGATGCTGGTGCCGGCGGTTCTGGCTTTTATGCTGGTGCCGGATTGGCGCCGACGCTGGCTGACCAGCGCCTGGCCCTGGCTCGCTGCGCTGATCGCGGTTGCGATGTTCCTGCCGGCCCTGATCTGGAATGGCGAGCACGATTGGGCCTCTTTCCGATTCCAGTCGGTGCGCGCGATCGCGGTCCATGAATTTTCGCTGCGCACGGTCGGGGAATTCCTCGGCCTGCAATTCGGACTGGTCGGCTTCGTGATGCTGCCGGTGGTTGTTTCGGGTGCGGGCTGGACGGCCTGGCGCGGATATCGCCGTCGCGAGCCGGTTGCGATCCTGCTGTCGACTTCCGTCCTGGTTCCCTTCGGCTATTTCTTCTGGAAGTCGCTGACGCTGCGGGTTGGCGATACCTGGCCGATGTTTCTGTGGCCGGCGGGCTTCGCCGCCGCGGCCATCAACACCGCGATGCTGGCGCGCGAGAAAAGGCCAGCATGGGTGGTCAGGTCGACCAAAGCATGGGCCAACACCGCGGTCGTCACCGGAATCGCCTTCGTTGTCCTGGTGTTTCTCTATTACACCGTCGTGCCCTGGAACCTGATCGGCAGGATTGACCCGATCGGCAGCGAAGCCGGATACCAACAGGTCGCGAACGGCGCGGAGGCCGAACTGCAGAAGACCGGCGCGACCTGGATCGCGACCACGGACTACCGGACCTATGCGATGATGCGCTGGTATTTCAACGGCCGCGTACCGGTGATCCAGATCAATGAGCGCGGCCGCTTCATGGGCTTTCACGACCCTGGCATGGATCGGATCAGGGGTCATGCCGGGATTTACGTGGCGCGTCTGCCCGACGCGGATAACCCGATCTGGCTCGCCACCTCGGCGGCGCGGGAGCCGCTCGAACGGGTCGACCGTGTGTGGCGCGGACGGGTGATGGATACCTATTCGCTGCAGAAAGTAACCGGCTGGACGCCGGAGCTTTCCCCGCCACCGGATTCGCCACTGTTTCGCTGGCGGGTATTGGCGGGCGAATTTGAACCGCCATTGGGAAGGCTTGCTTCTTTTGCGGGATGATGCGCGCCGGCGCTCACTCCTCGCCATCTTCGCGCTTGCGCAGCAGATCCTTTGCGAGGTCGGCGAGCGCCGGACGCGGCAGGGCCATGAACGGCAGCGGGCGGGTGACGTCGATCGCGGCAAGTCCCAGCCGCGCGGTAAGTAGTCCGTTGAGAACACCTTCGCCAAGCCGCTGCGATAGTTTGGCGGCGATGCCATGGCCGAGCATTTGCTGGATCATGCTATCGCTTGCCGCCATGCCGCCGGTGATCGCAAGATGGGCGATGACCTGGCGCATCAGCCGGATCATACCGAGCGCGCCCGGCCGGCCGCCATAGAGCCACGCCAGTTGACGGATCATCCGCAGCGCGGCCACGAAAACAAAGAGCACATCGACCAGAGCGCGGGGGCTGACGGCGGTGATGATCGATACGCGCTGCGCGGCCGATGAAACCAGGCGGCGGGCTTCCTCGTCGAGCGGCGTCATCAATTCGCGCTCGGCGAGCCTGATCATGTCGCCGCCGTCGATGATGTCGCCGCGGTGGCCCTGCAAAGCGGCGCGGGCGCGCGCCAGTTGCGGGTTCTGGTGCGCGACTTTCAACAGGTCCTGGACCATGTTCTGGCCTGCCGCGCGATCGTCACTGACCAGCACTTCTGCCGCGCGGTGATGCAGCTTCTCGATGGTCAGAAGCCGCGCCAGCCCCAGGACCTCGCGCGCGATGATGACGGCAAGCGCCAGCGTCGCGACCAGGGCGCAGGCCAGCCCGACAAAGCCGAGTCCTTCGCTGCGCGCAAAAAGATCCTCGACCAGATGTATTACGCTAAGCCCGACGCCGAGCAGCACCAGCCCGCTCAATCCGGTCCAGAACAGCGCGCCCCAGCGAAAGCCGCGCCGGGTCGGTACCGGTGGGACGTCGGTCAGCGCCGGCATCAGGGCCGGATCGGGCTCAGGCGTCACCCGCACCGTGCCGCGCGACAGGCGCCCATGTTCGTCCGGATCCATCACGACGACGGTGGGGTCGTCGAGCCTGAAGGTCTGGGGCCGCCGATGAGGCGATTGCTCGCTCATTGCAGTTTGTCTCCGATCAGGAACTGAAGGGCGCGGTCGAGGCGGATGTGAGGCAGCAACGGACCGCCCGCCTCCTTGCGATCGAGCCGCGGCGGCCGAAAGCGCAAAAAGCGGAAATCGGTCTTTTCCGCCGGCGCGCTGGAGAGGCCGCGAAATGCGTTGTTGTTCTTGAATAATTTTTCGGGGTCGGCGGGCAAGTCGCCCGGAAAGGTCGCCACCTCCGTATTGCCGTCAAACGTCTCGCCGCCATTGCTCCCGTCCGCGGCAGGCGTACCGATAATGGAGGGCAGCTTGTCGCGGCCGCGCTGCACCTGGGCCTCGCGGGTAGCGCGCACCGCGGACAGCGCTACGACATCGATCATGGCGCCGGCATACTGCGCGCGCGCGGCGGCCTTGAATACCGTCCGCCGCAGGATCGCCTCGAGACGATCATGGCTCGACTGGTGCAGGTGATCAGCCTTGGTCGCGGCGAACAAGATCCGGTCGATCCGCGGCCGGAACAGATTGCTCAGCAAGGTACTGCGTCCCATCCGGAAGCAATCGAGGACGCCGGCCAGCGCGGCTTCGAGGTCGCGCAGCGCCTCCGGGCCGGCGTTGAACGCGGCAAGCGCATCGACCAGCACGATCTGGCGATCGAGCCGCGAGAAATGATCGCGAAAGAACGGCCGGACCACGACGTCCTTGTAGGCTTCGTAACGCCGCACCATCATCGCCCACAGCGATCCGTCGGGCGGCGGGCCCTGGGCCGCCAGTTCGAGCGGCGCAAACGTCAGCGCCGGCGAGCCCGCGAGGCTGCCCGGCATCAGGAAGCGGCCGGGCGGCAACAGGCTCATCGCAAAACGTTCGTCGCGGCAGGCACGCAGATATTCGGTGAACAGCCGCGCCGATGCCAGTGTTGCCTGTTCGTCTTCGCGCGCCTCGGGTTTCAGCGTCGCCAGTTGCGCATGCCATGGCGCCGCCAGCGGCACCCGCGGACCCTCTCGCGACAATGCAAGGCTCTCGGCGGACCATTGTTCGTAGCTCTTGGTGAGCAGCGGCAGGTCCAGCAGCCATTCGCCGGGATAGTCGACGATGTCGAGTGTCAGCGTGCGCTCCGCTCCGTCGTGCCGCTGATAGTCGATCACCAGCCGCAACTCACTGATATCGACCGTCGAGTTCGGCCAGCGGAGATCCTCGATCAGCGCGCGGACGTGGTTCTCGTAATCGAATCGCGGCACGGCGTCGTCGGGCTGGGGCTCGAGCCGGGCGCGGGCGATCCGTCCGGTCGCGAAGGGTTCGAATACCGGAAAGCGACCGCCACGGATCAAGCCATGGATCAGCGCCGTGATGAAGACGGTCTTGCCGGCCCGCGACAACCCGGTGACGCCGAGCCGCACCGTCGGATTGAAGAAATGATCGCCATAGTCCCAGAGCGCCCGCGCCGACAGGCGCGCTTCCTCGACGATGTCAGAAAAACTCAGGGGCATGCGGGCTTGAAAGCTTCCTGCGGGGAGGGAAATGAATGTGACAAACTTTTGGAAAAGTGGCAATTGGCGGGCCAAAATCAAGTTTCATACTTCAGACGCGATTGAAGGCGAAGGAGCTTTCAGGGTTCGTTGACCTCTGCAGCCATATCATTCATCCCCTGATAGCGGAGCCAGGCTCGCTGCCATGACGATTTTCAGACTGAAGCAGCTTGCCTCGACCTCCGTTCATGCCGCGGCCGGTGCCAAGCGCTGGAACTATGACCGGGCGGAGCTGGTCGCCGACGGCGTTGTGCACGGCGTTGGGGTGTTTTGCGGGTTGGTGGCGGCGACCGTGCTGATCGTGCTGACGGCGGTCTATGCCAGCGCGCTCGATATCGTGGTGGTTTCGGTCTATGTCGCGGGGTTGCTGGCGATGCTGGTGCTGTCGGCGACCTATAATCTGTGGCCGGTATCGCGGGCCAAATGGGTGCTGCGCCGGTTCGACCATTCCGCGATCTACCTGCTGATCGCGGCGACCTATACTCCCTTCATCATGGAATTGAAGGACAGCATCTTCGCGATGGCGCTATTGGCCGGCGTGTGGTGCGTGGCGATCGTCGGCATCGTGCTCAAGCTGGTGCTGCCGGGTCGCTTCGACCGGATCTCGGTCGGGCTTTATCTGGCAATGGGCTGGAGTGGCTTGATGCTCTATGACCGCGTTGTCGCCGCGCTGCCCGCGCTGGCGCTGTGGCTGGTGCTGGCGGGTGGCGTTCTCTATAGTCTTGGCGTAGTCTTTCATGCTTGGCGGCGGTTGCGTTTCCAGAACGCGATCTGGCATGGTTTCGTCCTGCTGGGCGCGGCCTGCCACTACACGGCGGTACTGGATCTGGTAATGACCTGAGGCTTCAGAACTCGGGCTTCAAGAAGAACGTGAGGACAAGGGAGCGATAACGATGCGCGTCGCCGGCAAAGTCGTGGTCGTGACCGGAGGCGGCAATGGCATCGGCAAGGCGCTCTGCGAGGCCTTTCATCGCGCCGGTGCCGCCAGGATCGTGGTTGTCGATCTTGACCACGCCGGCGCCGAAGCGGTCGCGGCCTCGGTCGGCGGCGCCGCGTTCAAATGCGACGTCGGGCAGGAGAAAAACGTCCTGCATGTGATCGAGCAGACCGAGCGGGATTACGGCCCGATCGCGCTGTTCTGTTCCAATGCCGGAATCGGCGGCGGGTTCGATCCGATGTCGGTCAATGCCGGCGGCGCCTCCGACGAGCCCTGGGCGCGAAGCTGGGCGATCCATGTCATGGCGCATGTCTATGCCGCCCGGCATCTGATCCCGCGAATGAAGGCGCGCGGCGGCGGCTATTTCCTCAACACGGTTTCGGCGGCGGGATTGCTGTCGCAGGTCGGCAGCCCGGCCTATTCGGCCACCAAGCACGCCGCGGTGGGTTTTGCCGAAAATCTCGCGATCTCGCACCGCGCCGATGGGATCAAGGTTTCGATCCTGTGTCCGCAGGGTGTCGATACCAACATGCTGCGCTCGATCCCGAAAGGTCCGCAATCCGGCGATGGCGATCTTTCGCCCGAGCAGGTGGCCGAAGATGCGCTGAAGGGACTCGAGCAGGAAACCTTTGTGATCCTGCCGCATCCGCAGGTGCTCGGTTACATGCGCAAGAAGACCGAGGACTACGACCGTTGGATCGCGGGTATGGCCAGGATCCAGGCTAAAATGCGTGAGGCGTACGGGAAATAACGACGCCCTTCAATTTTCCGATTCGAATGTCAGATAGCCGATCGTCCGCGTTCTCGCGGCGCGTTTTCGCCCGAGTCTTGCAAGCTGCCCTTCATAAGACGGAGGGCGCAGGCGACCCTCAAGGGGGAGGGCGCAGGGAATGCCGGGCGCGCGGCGCGCCCGCAGTCCCGCGTGCAGTGTAGAAAGCACGCGAGGTAGTCACCACGGTCACGCCGGAACGCCCGGC
The DNA here is from genome assembly GCA_018971675.1 of Bradyrhizobium sp. Classification (GTDB taxonomy): domain Bacteria; phylum Pseudomonadota; class Alphaproteobacteria; order Rhizobiales; family Xanthobacteraceae; genus Bradyrhizobium. Next base: position 2,819 of record JAGXAF010000083.1, on the reverse strand, counting down.
ATTCCCCGCGCAATGGTTTTAACGGTTTCCTCCGCGCTCTCCCTGGTGATCGGGCTTTGTTGTCACCATCGTCCCTGAGAAGCGTTAGCTTCTTAAGAACTTGACGCCAGCGTCGAGGCGTCAGGACCACACGACTTCGCCGTCCGCGTCAGCACCACTCGTCAATCGTGCCGCTCGCGTCCACCGCATCCCGCCCCGCGCTTCGTGACGATCGCGAGCCGCCCCTCCGATGGAGCAGGACGCGGCGCAAAGGCAACTGATTTGCCGGAAAAGAAAAGCGGAAAATTTTTCGATGAAGGGCTGGACAGGTTTTGGGTGATTTCCCCGGCGAGGCAGGACAAGAACTTGGCTCTAAGGAGTTGATGCAATCTCCAATATACTAGAGCGTTTTCGAGCGAAGTGGATACCGGTTCGCGTAAAGAAAACGCGTCAAAACAAGAATCTAGAGCCCTGTTCCGATTCCATCGGAACGGAAAAGGCTCTAAGGCCGTGTACCGATAAACCCGGCGACGTCATGTGACTGGTGACTACGTCCGCTTTTGCTCCTATAGCGACCAAGTTCGTGCGGCAGCGCAGTATGTCGCGATGGGCCAGGAAGAGACTCGTGCACTGCAACAAACTGCATCGCTATTCGATCACGTCGGCGCGGCCGAGCAGCGACAGCGGCAGGCGCGGCTGGTCCACCGCTCCCTTGCCATTATGCCGCAGGCCGCGATGGAACCGGCGCGGCGATCATACGGTTGATTTGGCATGGAAAACCTCCAATGGAGGGTGTCATGCAGAATTGGCTAGAGAATTGGACGAACGCAAAATTTTGTGACGTCGCGAACCTGATCCTCGGCGCGTGTCTGTTGGTTTCGCCTTGGATATTCGGTTTCGATGCCGGGACGGTCTCTCAAAACGCCTATATCACCGGTATAGCCATCGCGATCCTTGCGATCGCGGCGCTGGCGGCATTCGCGGTGTGGGAGGAGTGGCTGAACCTCATCGTCGGCTTGTGGGCGTTGGTATCGCCCTGGGTATTGGGCTTCCAGGGAACCACCGCGATGACGGTGCATGTGATCATCGGCGCGGCGGTCGCGATCCTGGCAGCGATCGAGCTCTGGATGATGTCCCAGATCCCGCCGCGGCTGACCACCGGCAGCTGAGAGGCTGAGGTCGGCAAAGCGCGGCGCGAAAAATTGGGCGGGCGGGTGTGCGTGCTGGCCCGGCTTGTCGGGGATCAGCTCGCGAGCCCGTCCGCGACCGGCAGCACGAGGAACGTTGGCCCTTGGCTGCCCCAGTAATCAGTGAGGTTTTTCCCGCTAAAGCGCTTCATCACTGCTACTCCCCAAGCCCAGCAGAAACTAACCGGAGCAGACCACATTGGTCCGCGGCCTGCCAGAGTGTAGCAGCATGCGCCTCTCAACCGAACGTCCGCTTTGGGTCATTCGCGACCGGCGGCTCGGAGGCCATCCGCATTCCACGTCCGCGTTCGCCCGAAAGCCGACCTTCTTCTCATCCCAAAGCGACTATAGATCGTTGCATTGCGGTGACTCACGCAGCGGACCAAAAAGCCGACATCAATTGCAATGCCTCAAAGGAAAAGGGCGGGAGCTTTCGCGCCCGCCCTCGTCAGTGACCCGCGGAGCTCAGGCGTCGTATTCAGTGGAGACATCCCTGCCGGTGTAGTCCGGCATGAGTGCCGTCGCGATCAGGGTGATCATGGAGCATAACGCCAGGTAGATCGCGATGGCATAGCCGGTGTGGTAGGCGGCGAACAGCGCGGTCGCGATCAATGGCGCCGGGCCGCCGGCGATGATCGAGGCGAACTGATAACCCAACGACGAGCCGCTGTATCTGAGCCGGGGCGTGAAGGCTTCGGCGATCAATGCGGCCTGCGGCCCATACATCATGTCGTGCGGGATGAGCGACAACACAATGGCGATGAACACCGCCGACGGAACAGCGGTATCCAGCATGCCGAAGTAGAGGAACCCGAACAGTCCGCAAACCGCGGTACCAATCAGGTACATGTTCCTCCGGCCAATGCGATCGGAGATGTGGCCGAACAGCGGGATCGAGACGAACGAAATGCATGAGGCCACCAGCACCGCGGTGAGGATGAAATCTCGCGGCATGTGCAGCGTGCCGACGCCATAGGCGAAGATGAAGGCAGTGAAGACGTAGAACTGCGACTGCTGGCCCAGGCGCACCAGCGCGGAGAGCAAGATTTCCTTCGGCTGCTTCTTGAACACCTCGACGATGGGTGCCCGCTCGATCTTGTTGTCGTTGAGGAGCTTCTGGAATACTGGGGTCTCCAGAATGCCGAGCCGGATCCACAGGCCGATCCCGACGAGGGCGATGCTCAAGAAGAACGGAATGCGCCAGCCCCAGTTGAGGAATTGGTCGCCCGACAAGGCGGTGGCGCCAAGCATGATGATGGTCGAGAGGAACAAGCCAGCGGGCACGCCCCATTGCGGCCAGGAGGCCAGGAAGCCGCGGTTATGTTGCCCGCTGCGCGACCATTCCATCGACAACAACACCGAGCCGCCCCATTCGCCGCCGACGCCGATGCCCTGAATCGCGCGCAGAATGGTCAGGATGATGCCGCCCCAAATGCCGATCGAATCGTAAGAGGGCACGAAGGCGATCAGGAAAGTCGCGATGCCCATGAACATGAGGGTCGCGATCAGCGTCGCCTTGCGGCCAATGCGGTCGCCGTAGTGACCGAAGATCGCAGCACCCACCGGCCGCGCTGCGAAGCCGACGAAGTAGGTGCTAAAAGCCAGGAGCGTGGCGGTGGTCGGATCTGAGTTCGGAAAATAAAGCTTGCCGAA
>JAGXAF010000082.1 GCA_018971675.1 Bradyrhizobium sp. | reverse complement strand
GTAACGGCCCGCGACCATCAGGTCGGTGGTGTGCCACAATGCCCGCGCGCGGCTTTCCGGCGTGCCTCGCGAGACCGCCTCGTCGAGATCCCTGAGAAACGATTTTACCTCACCCATTTAGGTAGCCCTGGCTGGCGAATTGGCGCACGCAAAACGACATCTGGACCAGACGATACAGGGCACGCGCGAGTTTTCAGTCTAGGAATTCGTTAAAATGCGACGGAGTTAGCTTCCGGCGGCGCGCGCTCTATGCCCGCTGCACGAAACTGTCGACCACTTTCTTCTCGCCGGCCTTTTCAAAGGCGATGGTGAGCTTGTTGCCCTCGACCTTGACCACACTGCCGTAGCCGAATTTCTGGTGAAATACCCGATCGCGCAGCGAGAATTCCGAAACGGTGCCGGTCGATTTCGCGATCAACTCGCCTTCGATGACCATCGGGCCGCGCCTGTCGCGGGCAAAACCGCGCGCCTCGCCACGGGAGGAAAATGGCGATTGATCCTCGTTGAAGCTGCCGCGCGCCTGCCCCTGTCGTTTTTCCTGCCGGCCGCCGCCTTGACCTCCTTGGCCTCGGGCCCGATTGGCCTGCGCTCGCTGCCAGCCCGGCGTGGCGTAGCTGGAGCCGAACGATTCCGCATTGTCAAAACGCGAAGGGCCGTAGCCGCCGGCGCCGCCCCAGCCCGCGCCGCCCCTGGATTCCGTGATCTCGACATTGTGCGCCGGCAATTCGTCGAGAAAGCGCGAGGGGATCGTGGTCGACCAGGTGCCGTGGATGCGCCGGTTGGTGGCAAAATAGAGCTTGGCGCGGCGCCGCGCGCGGGTCAGCCCGACATGGGCCAGTCGCCGTTCTTCCTCGAGCCCGGCGCGGCCCTGTTCGTCGAGCGTGCGCTGGCTTGGAAACAGGCCTTCCTCCCAGCCGGGCAGGAACACATTGTCGAATTCAAGCCCCTTGGCCGAATGCAGGGTCATCAGCGACACCGCATCGGCCTCCGCGCCGCCGTCGCGGTCCATCACCAGCGAGATGTGCTCGAGAAAACCTTGCAGGTTCTCGAACTCCTCCATCGAGCGCACCAGTTCTTTCAGGTTGTCGAGGCGGCCGGCGGCGTCGGCGGAGCGGTCCTTCTGCCACATGTCGGTGTAGCCGCTCTCGTCGAGGACGATTTCGGCAAGCTCCGTGTGTGAAGCGACCTCGCGCTGCGCGCGCCAGCGATCGAAACTGGCGATCAGCTGGCGCAGCGCGCCGCGCGCCTTCGGTTTCAGTTCGTCGGTCTCGACCACGGCACGTGCGGCCTCGAACAGCGGAATGCGGCGCTTGCGGGCGTGGTCGTGCAGCATCTGCACGGTGGCGTCGCCGAGTCCGCGCTTCGGCACATTGACGATGCGCTCGAAGGCGAGATCGTCGGCCGGCGAGTTGATGGTGCGCAGATAGGCCAGGGCGTCGCGGATTTCCGCGCGTTCGTAGAATCTGGGACCGCCGATCACGCGATAGGGCAGGCCGAGCGTGACAAAACGGTCTTCGAACTCGCGCATCTGGAACGAGGCCCGCACCAGGATCGCGACGTCGTTGAGATGGTTGCCGGCGCGCTGCAGCTCCTCGATCTCCTCGCCGATGGCACGGGCCTCCTCCTCGGAATCCCAGGAGCCGGTGACGGTGACCTTTTCGCCGTCGACATCCTCGGTGCGCAGTCGCTTGCCGAGCCGGCTTTCATTATGCGCGATCAGGTGCGAGGCGGCGGCAAGGATGTGGCCGGTGGAGCGGTAGTTGCGTTCCAGCCGGATCACCTTGGCGCCCGGGAAATCATGCTCGAAGCGCAGGATGTTGTCGACCTCGGCGCCGCGCCAGCCATAGATCGACTGGTCGTCATCGCCGACGCAGCAAATGTTTTTGGGGGGCGAGGTCCGCCTCCTCTCCCCGCGCGCGGGGAGAGGGTCGGGGTGAGGGGGCGTTTCGGCATCTCGAGGTGCCGCAGTTTTCGCGGCTCGCTCGGCAACCCTCTCACCCGGATCGCTTTGCGACGTAGCCATGGCTTCGCCATGGCGTTCTTCAAGAACGTCGGCCGAAGGCCGACTTTGCTCTCCCTGCGCCTGCGACAACAGCCGCAGCCAGAGATATTGGGCGACGTTGGTGTCCTGATATTCATCGACCAGGATGAACTTGAACCGGTTCTGGTATTGCCGGAGCACGTCGGCATGCTCGCGGAACAGGCGGATGTTTTCCAGCAGCAGATCGCCGAAGTCGGCGGCGTTGAGGATCTTCAGCCGCTCCTGGTAGCTGGCGTAGAGCTTGCCGCCGCGGCCGTTGCCGAACACCGCGGCTTCGCCCGACGGTACCTGCGATGGCGTCAGGCCGCGGTTCTTCCAGCCGTCGATCAGGCCGGCCAGCATGCGCGCCGGCCAGCGTTTGTCGTCGATGTTCTCGGCCGCCAGAAGCTGCTTGAGCAGCCGGACCTGGTCGTCGACATCGAGCACGGTGAAATTGGATTTGAGCTGCACCAGTTCGGCATGGGTGCGCAGGATGCGGCCACCGATCGAATGAAAGGTGCCGAGCCAAGGCATGCCTTCCACTGCCTGGCCGAGCATCTGGCCGAGTCGCAGTTTCATCTCGCGCGCGGCCTTGTTGGTGAAGGTGACCGACAGGATCTCGCCGGGGCGGGCGCGACCCTGGCTCAGGATGTGGGCGATCCGGCAGGTCAGCACGCGGGTCTTGCCGGTGCCGGCGCCCGCCAGCACCAGGACCGGACCATCGAGCGTTTCCACCGCCTCGCGTTGCTCGGGATTTAGCCCAGCAAGATATTGCGGGGTTGCGGTCGCGCGTGCACGCGCGGCGATGCCGCCGGCCGCGGGCTGGTGGTCGGGGACCTCACGATGGGTCAGTTTGTTCGGCTCGGTCATGCGAATCGTCTTGTCCCCACGATGGCACCGCAGGGCCGTGAAGGGGAGCCTTCATAGCAGGAATATAAGGACATATAGGCCGTCCGCGGGATTTTGGCAGGAGTTATACCGGCGCGGTTTTCGGCTCGGGCCTACGATTTTGGTTCCGGCCAGCCCCGTTCTTTTTTTGCGCGATACCCCCTGCGTGATGCGGAACCCTCACTGCCAGGCCGGATTGGTTCGGTAGCCAAGGCGCGATGTTACAGGTCGCGCTGAGATTCGAAAACGGATCGGGGAAAGGTTCTGCCATGTTGAGCTGGGTCGCTACGTTTTTGATAATCGCATTGATCGCCGGCATTTTGGGCTTCGGCGGCCTCGCCGGTACTTCGATCGAAATCGCCAAGATCATCTTCTTCATTGCGGTCGTGCTGTTCCTCGTCTCGGCCATCGTTGGCGTTGCGCGCGGACGCACCCGCGTCTAGAGCCGTTTCCGTTCCGGCGGAATCGGAACGGGGCTCTGGATTGTTGTTTTGACGCGCGTTTTCTTCACGCGAAGCGGTATCCACCCACGGATCAAGTCCGAGGGCATGCTTCGCTCGAAAACGCTCCAGCTCGCGACGGCTACCTCTTCGAGGGCATCCCGATCTTTCGGCCGATGCCCTCGGGTCGGGTGACGGCGGCATGGGCGCGCGCAACCGCGTCGATCCGGGCGCGGATGTCAGTCGGGAAGGGCGCTGTCTTTCGCGCGCTCATGTCGACATGGACTGTCATGTTTTCCGACGTGGCCGACAGCCAGCCCTCGGTGGCGTGGCGCAATTCCTCGAACGTGTGCAGGCGCTTTTCGTCAGCGGCGACCAGCAGGATAGCGACCTGCACGGGATCGCCGAGGTGAATCTCGCGCAAGTAACGCACGTGGCATTCCGCGGTGAAGGTCGAGTGGCGGCGCTCCTTCAGGTAACGGGGGCCAATTCCGAGTTGTAGCCATAGTTCGTCGATGGCGCGGTCGAACATCACATTGTAGTAGGCCATGTTGAGATGGCCATTATAGTCGATCCACTGCGGTTCGATCTGCATCACCGACGACAGGAACGGCGCGGGGACGTCATCGTCGGCGAGTGTCATCATACCCCTCCGGTCGGCTCGATTTGCGATCTCTTGATCGCCTATATATATCCTTTGCCACGGTCGAAGGCGCGGAGGATATCGCTTTGGCCTCATCGGCAGCACACAATTTGAAACGCGACGATTTGAAAAGGCCGGAGCCGCAGGCGCTGGCGAGCACGCTGGAAGCGCTCGCCGCGCGATTCGACAACCGGCTGGTCACCTCGCAGGCCGTGCGCGATCAGCATGCGCACACCACGACCTGGCTGGCGCCGCAGCCGCCCGACGCGGTGGTGATGGCGCAGACGACATCGGATATCCAGGACGTGGTGCGGATTTGCGCCAGGCACCGCGTGCCGGTGATCGCGTTCGGCACGGGCACCTCGCTCGAGGGACAGATCAACGCGCCGGCCGGCGGCATCTGCGTCGACCTGCGCGACATGAACAAGGTGCTGGAAGTTCATGCCGACGACCTCGACTGTGTGATTGAGCCCGGCGTCACCCGCAAGGCGCTGAACGAATACCTGCGCGACCAGGGGGTGTTCTTTCCGATCGATCCCGGCGCCGACGCCTCGCTCGGCGGTATGGCTTCGACGCGGGCATCCGGCACCAACGCCGTGCGCTACGGCACGATGCGCGAGAACGTGTTGGCGCTCAAGGTGGTGCGCGGCGACGGCGAGATCATCACCACCGGCACGCGGGCGAAGAAGTCTTCCACGGGTTATGACCTGACGCATCTCTTTGTCGGCGCCGAGGGCACGCTCGGCATCATCTGCGAGCTGACCATCAAGCTGCGCGGCATTCCCGAAACCATCGCGGCGGCAGCCTGTTCATTCGACAGCGTGCGCGGCGCATGCCAGGCCACGATTCTCGCGATCCAGACCGGCATTCCGGTCGCCCGTATCGAACTGCTCAATGCCGAGCAGGTGCGGGCCTGCAATTCCTATTCAAGATTGTCGCTGCCGGAGACGCCGCTGCTGCTGCTTGAATTCCATGGCAGCGAGAGCGAGGTCGCCGAGCAATCGAAAAATTTCGGCGAGATCGCCAGGGAGTGCGGCGGCGGCGATTTCACCTGGACCACGCGGCCCGAGGACCGCACCAGGCTATGGCAGGCGCGTCACGACGCCTATTGGGCGGTGAAGGCGCTGCGTCCGGGAGCGGGCGTGGTCGCCACCGATGTCTGCGTGCCGATTTCGCGGCTCGCCGATTGCGTGACCGAGACGGATGCGGATTTGAAGCGCCTGAAGCTGCAGGCGCCGATTGTCGGCCATGTCGGCGACGGCAATTTCCACTGTTCGCTGCTATGCGATGTCGCGAATCCCGGGGAAATGGCCCGCGCCGAGGATTTCATGCATCGGCTGGTCGAACGCGCTCAGGCGATGGGCGGCACCTGCACCGGCGAGCACGGCATCGGACAGGGCAAGCAGAAATACCTCGAGGCGGAGATCGGGCCCGAGGCGATCGAGGCGATGCGCGCGGTCAAGCAGGCGCTCGACCCGCAGAATATCTTCAATCCCGGAAAGATAATGCCGCCGGCGGCGTAGTGCCGCGGAGGCTGAATTCGTCGAAGGCTGAACTCGTCAACTCTTCCGCGTCAGCGGAACGGTCAGCGCCGACTGATTGCCGGTGGTCGGATCGGTGACGATGGTGATCAGTTTTGCCTTGCCGTCGCCGGTCAGTCGGAATTGCGAGTTGCCGATGCGGAAGGTGTTGGTGGTGGTGATGAACGCCCGCGCGCTTTGCAGGCCATCAGTGGCATCGTTGACGGTCACATTGGCGCGGAAGCCGCTGACCTTGGTGATCGAGACCGTGACATCCTGCCTCTTGTCGTCGGTGCCGGTCCAGGTGCCCTGCCATTTGGTCGGGTCGACATTGGCGAACTTCGAGCCGGGGGCGATCAGGCTTTGCGGAGTCGCCGCGTAGGCCGATTGCAGGATGCTCATGATGCCTGCCATTTGAACCCTCCATGTGGCCCAAAGAAATAGCAGTGGCCCAGAAAATAGCCAGCGCAACAGCCGGCGCGGCCTGCACGTCATGACAGAACAAAATTAATCATTGATTAACCAGCAACGCCGTGGCCCGCGGGAGCGGGCCGCGACAAGTCGCCGGTGGCGCGTTTCGTTGGGCGCCCCTGCCGCGCTCCCGACAATATCGGCGATTTGCAGTATGTTCGGTCAAGCCCGTGCCGGTGCGCCGGCTGCGCAGGTTTCAGCACGGCAACCCATTGAGGCACCATGACCGAGCATGTTCAGGCCGCCACGACCGAGCCGCTTTTCAATCCGCTGTCGCCGGATTTCATTCGCGATCCCTATCCGCATTACGAGCGACTGCGCACCACGGATCCGGTGCATCTCAACGCGCATGGTGCGTTCGTCACAAGCCGGCACGCCGAGACCAGCCTGGTGCTGCGCGACAGGCGTTTCGGCAAGGACTTTGTCGGGCGGCAGATCAGGCGCTACGGGCCCAGGGCGATGGAAGAACCGGTGTTCCGCAGCATGAGCCACTGGATGCTGCAGCAGGATCCGCCTGACCATACGAGGTTGCGCGGCCTGGTGGTGAAAGCCTTCACGGCGCGCCGGGTCGAGGACATGCGTCCGCGCATCCAGGAGGTCGTCGATCAGACTCTCGATGCCGTCATCGGAAACGGGCACATGGATCTGATCGAGGATTTTGCGTTCCGCCTGCCGGTGACGATCATCTGCGACATGCTCGGTATCCCCGAGGAACACCGCGAGGTGTTCCACAAAAGCTCCCGCTACGGCGGGCGCCTGCTCGATCCGGTGCCGCTGACGCCGGACGAGATCAAGCAGGCCAATGCCGGGACCATGACGGCGCAGATGTATTTCCAACAGCTGTTCGAATTGCGCCGGAGAACCCCCGGTGACGATCTGATCACGCAGCTGTTGCAGGCCGAGGAAGCCGGCAGCAAACTCACCAACGAGGAACTGACCGCCAATATCATCCTGCTGTTCGGCGCGGGGCACGAGACCACGGTAAATTTGATCGGCAACGGCCTGCTGGCGCTGCACCGCAATCCCGATCAGCTCGCGCTGCTGCAGTCCGATCCGTCGCTGACCACCAATGCGATCGAGGAACTCCTGCGTTACGATTCCTCGGTGCAGATGACCGGGCGGGTGACGCTGGAGGATATCGAGGATCTCGGCGGTAGGCGAATCCCGAAGGGAGAAACCGTGCTGTGCCTCCTGGGCTCGGCCAATCGCGATCCGGCGGTGTATCCCGACCGCCCGGATCGTCTCGACATCACCCGTTCCAACGTGCGGCCGCTATCTTTTGGCGGCGGCATCCATTTCTGTCTCGGCGCCCAGCTTGCGCGGATCGAGGCGGAAATCGCCATCGCCACGCTTTTGCGGCGGCTACCGGAGTTGAAACTGGACAACGCCGAAAACCCGCAATGGCGGCCGACCTTCGTGCTGCGTGGCCTGAAGGAATTGCCCGCAAGCTGGTAATGGCGGGAAAACGGTCAGGCAGCATTGCTGTGACTTCGCCACACTTCCTCGCTATAAATGGCGCTGTTCCGATGTTGGTCGGCGCGGCTGGAGGGTGGATGGTCCCGACCGGTGGAGCGCGGGGCCCGGGCGGGTGAATCGCGCCGCGCCGGACAGGGCAGCTCGGCGGAGCATGCAGAGGAGACGCCGTGCAGACGACGCTGCTCGGACTGGCGATTGCCCTGATCATTGCGCTGATCGCCGCATTGGTCGGGCCGCATTTCATCGATTGGAGCCGGTTCCGGCCGCAATTCGAGGCCGAGGCTACCCGGATTGTCGGCGCGCCGGTGCGCGTCGGCGACAAACTGGATGCGCGCCTGTTGCCGACACCGTCGCTGCAACTGCATTCGGTGGTGGTCGGCGGCGCCAACGATCTTGGCAAGGTTCGCGCCGACAAGCTCGACGTCGAGTTCAGCCTCGGTTCATTGATGCGCGGCGAATGGCGTGCGACCGAATTGACGATCAACGGCGCGGCGCTCGATCTCGGCCTCGATCGACAGGGACGGATCGACTGGCCGGCCTCGAACGGGACATTCAGCCTCGGTTCGCTGGCGATCGACCGCCTGAATCTGACCGGTCGCGTCGCACTGCATGATGCCGCCAGTGGCGGCACGCTGGAGCTGACCGACATTGCCTTCAGTGGCGACGTGCGTTCGCTGCCCGGTTCGCTCCGGGGCGACGGCAATTTTACGCTCGCAGGCTCCCGTTACCCGTTTCGGATCTCGTCCGGTGACAGCACCGACGGCATCGGCACCCGCATCCGTCTCGATATCGATCCCGGCGCGCGGGCATTGGCCGGCGCTCTCGAAGGTGTGCTCAGCTTCCAGGCGCGTGCGCCGCGCTTCGACGGCGCGCTGACACTGAGTTCGCCTGTCAATGCAAAGGCGGCTGCCGCGCCCCCGTGGCGGGTATTCGCCAAGGTCAAGGCCGATCCCGCCGGCGCCAGGCTCGACCAGTTCGAGGCGAGCTACGGCGCCGGGGAGCGCGCGCTGAAATGCGTTGGTGTGGCGGAGCTCAATTTCGGGGCGCAGCCTTTGCTTCACGCGGTGCTTTCGGCCCGAGAGCTCGATGCCGACAGGCTTCTCGCCGCCGACAATGACAAGGCCGCCGAGCCGGTTCGGTTGCTGCCCGGCCTGCGCACGCTGATGGCGGCGGTGCCGCTGCCGCCAATCCCGGCGAAGGTCGAATTCAGCTCCGAACAGATCGTGCTGGGCGGAAGGCCCTTGCAGAATATCACCGCCATTTTTCGCGGCGATGCCAGTTCCTGGACCGTCGACCGGTTGGACCTTCGTGCCCCCGGCGCGACCCAGGTGGCGTTGATCGGCGCCAATTCGCAATCCGCGCCTTCCGGTGGCTTCAAGGCGGCGCTCGAGATCGACTCGAAGGATCCGGATACGCTGATGGGCTGGCTGCAGCACCGCAGCGAGATCGCGCCAGGCAGCGAGACGCCGCTGCATCTGCGCGGGGATGTCAGCGCAGGCGCCGACCGCCTTGCCATTGATGCCATGAAGGCGGAGATCGGCGGCGCCGCTGTCGCGGGGCGGATTGCGGTCGCGGAAAAGTCCGCCGGCGGCGGCACGCGGTTCGAGGCGGACCTGAAGGCCGACCGGCTCGACCTCGATGCTGCCACGGCCGTCGCGCATGCGATCGCCGGCCCGCAAGGCGAGTGGCCCGATGAGGCGGAGCTGTCGCTGGATATCGGTCACGCCGCAGCGGCCGGCCAGGACCTCGGTCCGCTGCTCGCGAAATTGGGCTACGACCCGAAGACGATCTCGATCGACCGGCTGAGGGTGGGCCAGCCTGACAATTTCATGCTGGAAGGTGGCGGCCATTTCAATCGCGACAACTCGACCGGAAAGCTGGCGTTTGATTCCACGGTGGCGTCGCTTGCGCGACTGGCCGGGTTTGCCGCGCCGTTCGCGCCGGCGGTTGCGGCGCGGCTTGCGGCGACAGGCAATGCTCCCGGACCGGCACGCCTGACGCTGGCGCTCGATCTCGGCAAGTCTGATCTCGGCAAGTCTGATCTCGGCAAGTCCAGGGGACGAGCCGATCACGCGACCGCTGTGCTCGATCTCGATGCGCCGCAACTCAAGGGCAATGCCGTCATCACCATGACGCCGCCCACCGATGCATTTCGCAAGCTCGATCTTGATGCGCTCGGCCGCAGCGAAGTCGGCATCGAGGCCAGGCTCTCGGCGGAGCAAGGCCGTTCGCTGGTGACGCTGCTCGGGTTGGATCGCGCGATCGCTGCGGCGGAAGGCCCGGTGCAATTCGAGGGTTCGGTCAATGGCGCATGGCGCGGGCCGTTGCGGCTGAAGGCGAAGATCACGGGAACCGGACTGGATGCCGAGGCGGACGGCTCTGCGGAGCCTTGGGCGCATGAGGTCAAGGCGAATGTCAATCTCAGGATTCGCAGCGCCGATCTGGCGCCGCTGTTCGATCTCAAGCCGTCCGACACCAGGGCGCACAATGTCGCGCTGTCGTCGCGCGTTTCGCTTTTCGGCAACAAATTGAACTTCGACGGCCTCGACAGCACCATTGCCGGCTCGCGGCTGCGTGGACACGTTGCGTTGGTGCTGGGTGATGAAAAATCCATCGAGGGCGAAGTGGGGCTCGATCAGCTGTCGCTGGCGCCGGCATTTGCACTGGCTGTCGGTGCCGGCGGAAAGGACGCCGCCGAACCGCTCGGGCCCGGATGGCTCGGCGGTTGGCGCGGCAAGATCGCGTTTCAAGCGCTGCGCGGCATGCTGCCCGGCGGCAGCGAGATGCGTCCGGTCAGCGGCACCGTCAGGAGTGACGGCCAGTCACTGACCTTCGACAGTATCAAGGGCAGGATCGGAGGCGGGGAGGCGGCCGCCACCATCGATGCCAAACCCGGAACGAACGGCATTGTAATGAATGCGCAGGTCCGGCTCAGCGGCGCCGACGGCGCGGCCCTGCATTATCGGGGCCTGGCGATGCCGACGGGCCGCGTGTCGCTGCAAATGACCTTGGCCGGGCAGGGCCGCAGCGCCTCGGCGCTGCTGGGGGCGCTGTCGGGCAGCGGCACCGTGACGCTGGGATCTTCCACGATATCAGGACTCGATCGGCACGTGTTCGAGATGGCGATCAAAACCAGCGATGCCGGGCAGGCGACCGACGAGACGCGGCTCCGGCAACTCGTCGATCCCATGTTGTCGGCGGGCACGTTGCCGGTCGCGCCGGCGCAATTTCCCTTCACCGTCAGCGACGGTCGGCTTCGCGTTGCTCCGACCACTCTCGATGGCGGCAGCGTCCGTGCCACCGTGTCGGGCGGCTACGACATTCCCGCCGATCAGGCCGATATTCGCGCCGTGATCGTCCCGGCCGAGAACGGAGCCGCTACCGGTCATCCGGAAATCCAGCTTTTTGCCGCCGGGCCGCCGGACAGGCTCAGTCGCAGCGTCGACGTTTCGGCGTTGTCGTCCTGGCTTGCGGAGCGCGCGATCGATCGCGAGACAAGGCGCCTGGATTCGCTGGAGCACGGCGAGCAGCCGCAGGCAGTGCCGGCATCGATTCCACCGTCGGCGCTCGCGCATCCATCCGCCGGCGGACCGGCTGCGGCAACCCAGGATCCGCGCCGGATTCCCTTGAAGCCGCGCGCAGCCGCGCCGCGCCGGCCGCCCGCTGCCACGGCTGCGCGGCCGGTCGTCAGCCAGCAGATGGCCCCGCTGCCGACGCCTGGCGAGGTCCGTCCCGCGCCCGGCACGCCGCGGCCGCCGCCAAAGCCGCGACCGCCGATAACATTGACGCCGCCCGCCGCACCTCCGCCGTAGATGGCAAAAAGCCGAATCGACGATGGGGCAGCCTTCATGATTCTCGACGGTTTCTTCGCGCTTGGTGCGATTGCGTTGTGGCTCGGCTTTGCTTCCACGCTGCGACCTGCGTGTGGGCGGGACTCTTCATGGCCTGATGGCTCGACAGCCATGTTGGCGGCCGCGCGGTGATGTCGGTGGGCGGTGCCTTCACCTGGGAGGTTTCGGCGACCTGGGCGATTGCAGCGTTCGCCACATTCGGCGTGATTGTGCGGCCCTGGAATCTGCCGGAATTCATCTGGGCCGTCGCCGGCGCTGCACTTCTGGTCGCGTTCAACCTGTTGCCATGGCCGGTGGCGCTGGCGGCCGCCGGCCGGGGCACCGATGTTTATCTTTTCTTGACCGGCATGATGCTGCTGGCGGAGGTGGCGCGGAAGGAAGGATTGTTCGACTGGCTCGCGGCGCAAGCCGTGCGCTGTTCGAAGGGCTCGGCCAGGCGGCTGTTCCTGATCGTCTATGTCGTGGGCATCTTCGTGACCGTGTTGCTCTCCAATGACGCCACCGCGGTGGTTCTGACTCCCGCGGTCTATGCCGCCACCCGCGCCGCGAAGGTCGAGCCACTGCCTTATCTGTTCGCTTGTGCCTTCATCGCCAATGCCGCGAGCTTCGTGCTGCCGATCTCCAATCCCGCCAACCTCGTCATATTCGGCAAGCAGATGCCGCCGTTGGCCGACTGGTTGCATGCCTTCGTGCTGCCTTCGCTGGCCGCAATCGTGACGACCTACGTCGCGCTGCGGCTGACGCAACGCCGCGCGCTCGACGGCTCCGTCGCCGCGATCGGCACGATTGCGCCGTTGAGCCGTGCCGGCAAGCTCACGGCCATCGGCATTCTGATGACGGCGGGCGTGCTGCTCACGGCTTCCGCGATGGATCTGGATCTGGGATTGCCCACCTGCATCGCCGGCGCGGCCGTCACGGTACTCGTGCTGGCGGTCGGACGACAATCGCCCTGGCCGGTGCTGCGGGATGTCTCCTGGTCGGTGCTGCCGCTGGTGGCCGGGCTGTTCGTCCTGGTCGAAGGCTTGAACCAGACCGGCGTGCTGCCGGCGCTGGCGCGCACGCTGAAACAGGCTTCGATTGCGGCGCCGCAATTCACATCGTGGATCGCAGGCGTCGTGGTCGCCGTCGCCTCAAACCTCCTGAACAACCTGCCGATGGGCCTGATCGCCGCGACCACCAGCCACGCCGCGCAGGTCGCCCGGCATGTTACCGCCGCCATCCTGATCGGCGTCGACCTCGGCCCGAATCTGTCGGTGACCGGTTCGCTGGCCACCATTCTCTGGCTGATCGTGCTGCGGCGGGAAGGCGAGCGTGTCGGCGCCGTGCAATTCCTCAGGCTCGGCCTGGTCGTGATGCCGCCTGCGCTGCTGCTGTCGCTGGCGGCACTTGCTCTCGTCGCGCCATAGGAAGCGCAACGAAAGGTTCTAGATTTGTGGTTTTGACTCCGGTACGGCGGTCATCGCGCGTGTGCGAAAATAATCCAGCACAAACAGCCTGATCGCCGAAGACAGATTGCCCTGCTGACGATTGCTGTCGATCTCGCCGACCAGTTCGGACAACGTCATGTCGCGAAGGCCGGAGATTTCCTTCATGCCGTTCCAGAATGCTTCTTCGAGGCTGACGCTGGTCTTGTGACCAGCGACCACGATCGAACGTTTGACGACGGGCGATTTCATGATGCGTCCTCACCGTCGATGCGATGCTGATCGAGAATTTTATCGGCGCGGCTCGCGCGCAGTTCATCCAGGGCGCGTTCGGATCTGGTGCGGCCAAATCGCGCCCGATTGGCGTCGGCCTGCTTCGCCGCCCGCTCGCGCTCGCTACGCTTCTTGAAGCGTTTCAGGTTGACCAAATTCCCCATGCCTTCCTCCATCACCGGGCAAGGGGAGCACAAGCGGCATCGGCACATCCGCGGCCGCGCTCGGCGTCAAATGGTGCTGTCGTCATCGAAGGAAATCCCCGTGATGGCGTATTGATAGCATCAAAGAGTGCGATTTCGCTCTGTCGAAGCATAATATTCTGTGATCTACCACGGCGATAGCACACAAGAATGCGTCTTTAGAGCGTTTTCGAGCGAAGCATGCCCTCGGGCTTGATCCGTGGGTGGATACCGGTTCGCGCAAAGAAAACGCGTCAAAACAAGAATCTAGAGCCCCGTTCCGATTCCATCGGAACGGGGCTCTAGGGCTTCGGCGGGCCTGAAAACCTTGACTGCCAAAGGCCCCTCCCCTATACGTCCGCGGTTCCCGAGAAGGACATGATTTTCAACCCCCGCTGCCCCGCGCGTTGTCGCGCCGGACCGAGACGGGGATGGCAGAGGATTTCGTACGATGTCGCGGCGCTGTGAACTGACGGCCAAGGGCCCGCTGGTGGGCCACAAGGTGAGCCACTCGAATATCAAGACCAAGCGCCGGTTCCTGCCGAACCTGTGCAACGTCACCTTCATCTCGGATGCGC
>JAGXAF010000081.1 GCA_018971675.1 Bradyrhizobium sp. | reverse complement strand
GGCACCAGCGCCAACAGGAATCGATCGCTGATGTCGATCGCGGCATCCGTCACGATCTTCGCGCCGCCCGGCGAGACATCCACGACGAAGCATTCAATCTCGGTCATCTGGTCGTCGACTGCGATCCAGGCCGGCCGCCTATCCAGTTGCCGTCGCGGTTCGCGCTGTACCTTTGGCCTTCGGCCTTCGAAATTCATGATGGTCATCCATTGTTGGACCCAATCAACCACCTGGCCTTCCAATAGGAACATCACCTTGCGGGGGATTTCGTAAAGGTCTCCTTAGTACATTGTCTCCAAATCTATCGGTCCGGGCGAGGCAACTCTGCCAGCCTGCGCATTCACACTTCGGACCGACGTCGCTTGTCGGCGCTCCTCGACAGGAGACGCCTCTCTTCAGTTCGGCTACCCGCGTGAATGGCTTGCATCGGCTTGGCGCCAGGATGCCGGCATACCCCCGGGGAGACGGAGCAAGGACCGGTTGACGCGCGGTCCTGTGGATTTCCTTCCGGGCAGGTTTCAGATATTCGAAGGGTCGATAAAAGCCTTTAAAGCCTCTAAAAGCCTTGCGCCGACCGGTGACCCTGATGCCAATCCCATTGCCTGGAATTCGAGCGGCGATCGCCGCGGCTGCCGCATGGCTCGCGCTTTCACCGGGCGCGTTGGCACAGCAACCGTTTCCGGCGCCGTACCGGCCTGCCGCTGCCGCGCCTCGAGCGGTCACCGCAACGCCCAAAGCCGCGGCGGCGCGAGCGTTACGCGGCGGCGCGGCGTGCCATGGCGGCATGACGTTCGACCGCTTCCTCGCCGGGCTGAAGCAAAAGGCGATCGCGGCCGGCGTATCGCAGCGCGCGATCGCGGAAGCCTCGCCCGGCATGGTCTACGATCAGGGCATCGTCAACCGCGACCGCGGTCAGCGCGTGTTCGGGCAGCCGTTCACGGAATTCGCCGGTCGCATGGCCGCCGTCTACCGGATGCAGCAGGGCCAGCAACGGATCAGAACCTACCAGGCGGCGTTCGCGCGCGCCGAGAAGGAATATGGCGTGCCGCCGGCGGTGATCGCCGCGTTCTGGGGGCTGGAAAGCGATTTCGGCGCCGACATGGGCAATCTGCCGACACTGCGCTCGCTGGTGTCGCTGGCCTATGATTGCCGCCGCTCGGAGATGTTCGAGAACGAGACCATCGCGGCGCTGAAGATCATCGACCGCGGCGATCTTTCGCCGGATGAAATGGTCGGCTCATGGGCCGGCGAACTGGGGCAAACGCAATTCCTGCCGACGCGTTACTTCAACTATGCGGTCGATTACGACGGCGACGGACGGCGCGATCTGCTGCACAGCCCCGCCGACGTGATCGGCTCGACTGCGAACTACATCGCCAACGGATTGAAATGGCGGCGCGGCGAGCCGTGGCTGCAGGAAGTCCGGGTGTCGCAAAATTCACCTTCAGGTTTTCCCTGGGATCAGGCCGACCTGACCATCCAGTTGCCGCGTTCGAAATGGGCGGCCCTCGGCGTGACCTATCCTGACGGCAGGGCGTTGCCGAACGATGACATGCCGGCGTCGCTGCTGCTGCCGATGGGCCGCACCGGACCAGCGTTCCTGGCCTACGCCAATTTCGCGGCCTACACCGAATGGAACAACTCGCTGATCTATTCGACCACCGCGGGCTATCTCGCCACCCGTATCGCGGGCGCCGCTCCGATGCGCCGGCCCACAGCACCGGTGGCGCAACTGCCGCTCAACGAGTTGCGCGAGCTGCAGAAACTTCTGGTGCGCGCCGGCTTCAATGTCGGCAAGGTCGACGGCGTGATGGGACAGCAAAGCCGCAGCGCGGTGAAGGCCATGCAGATCAGGTTCGGCCTGCCGGCGGATTCCTGGCCGACCGCGGAGTTGCTTACGAAGATGCGCGGGCCGGCGGCAGCGAGTGAAGCGGCGGCAGCGGCGGCGTTGCGGTAGCTGCGCTGGGAGAGAAAAAACGCGGCGCTCGAACGCGCTCGTCAAGCTAAATCACGTGTCGCCGTCGGCGTTGCATTTTGCTTTGGCGGCCCCATTTCTGCAGCGCAGCCCTGCAACAGCCTTGTTCAATCCAACGAAAAGAGCATCAGATGTCATCCTACGACGCCACCGTTCCCGCGCTCCTGCAGATCCTCGGCAGCCTTACCGGCATTCTCAACAAGGCCGAGGCGCATTGTAGCGCGAAGAAGATCGCGCCCGAGGTCATGCTCGGCGCGCGGCTCTATCCGGACATGCTTCCATTCAGCAAACAGGTCCAGCTGGTCAGCGATTTCGCGGCCAAGGGGTGCGCGCGGCTGACCCATAGCGAGGTGCCGTCGATGCCGGACACCGAAAAGAGCTTCGAGGAGTTGCGGCAGCGGCTGGCGAAAACCATCGACCATGTGAAGGCGTTCAAGCCGGCGCAGTTCGAGGGCGCCGGCACCAGGGACGTCACCTTTCCCGCCGGCCCCGACCGCACCATGACCTTGAAGGGGCAGGCCTACCTGAACAATTTCGTCTTCCCCAATTTCTATTTCCACGCCACCACCGCCTATGACATCCTGCGCCACAACGGTGTCGAAATCGGCAAGCGCGATTTCCTCGGCGTGAATTGAAATCGCCCGGTCGGGAGGATCAGAAAATGCCACCGGCAATCTCACGTGACCGCACCGGTGCCTGACGACCGGCGGCGCACTGAAGCGATCAGCGCGGCGCTCGCTGCGCTACGCGAGGGCCGTGTCGAGCAAGCAGGGGCGCTGGCTCAGGCGCTGATCGAAAACGCGGCGGATGACGCTGCGGCGCACCTGCTTGTCGCGACTGTCGCCTGGCAGCGGGGCGACCATTTGGAGACGCTGCGCTGGGCGCAATCATGCCTCGCGCTGCAGGCGGGACACGCACCGGCCTTGCTACTCGCCGGCCGCGCGGCCAGAGCCGCAGGCGATTGCGATGGCGCCCTGCGGTTTTTTCGCGAGGCCGTGCAACGCGCTCCCGAAAGAGCGGACGCGGCCTTCGCGACGTGTATCGTGCTGCTGGAGCGCGCGGATCCCGGGGCCAACGACGCCCTGCACGATTTGCTGCACCGCTTTCCCAATGACGCCGAGGGCTGGCACGACATCGGCCTGACGCTGCACAAGGCCGGCAAGTTCGAGGCGGCGCTGGTCGCCTTCACCCGCGCGGCTGATACAATCCATAGCCCGCGCCACGAACTGGCGCGCGCCGCGAGCCTGCGGGCCATGGGCCGGCCCGGCGAGGCTGTCGACGTCTTGCGCCACGCCGCAGCGCTATCGCCCGACAATCCCGATATCGCCTTGCAGCTCGCCCTCGGCCTGCACAGACTCGGCGAACTCGCGGGCGCGAGAGCCGAACTCGAGCGTATCCTCAGGTCAAATGAATCCAGCGCAAATCTCTGGTTCGCTTACGGGCTGGTCTGCCAGGACTCGCGCGATCCGGAAGCCGCCATCGTCGCCTACCGCCGCACCCTGCAGCTATCGCCTGAACTGGCGGAGGCCCATGTCAACCTTGGTATTTGCCTGCAGCGGACCGGCGACATCGCCGCAGCCAAGGCGATGTTCGGCCACGCGGTTCGGCTTCGTTCCAATACGTTCGGACGGATCGCGCAGGCCCTCCCCGCGGCACCACGCGGCGAATTATGGCTCGACTTCGAACGGCTCAGGCGGTCACTCGCGCCTTGAGCGCCCTCTCCTCGCGCGGAATTTTCGCCGGTACACGCCATGCCGGCTCAGCAGCGCGGCCGCGGTCGCGTCGTAGCGGCCGACCCCGGCGGTCGAAAGCGGCTCGCAATGCAAATCCAGCGCGGTTCGCGCCACCGGAAAGCACTGCGCGACCGGCGTGCCGCGCGGCAAGACCCCTTCGAAGCCGGGATCGGTCCAGACCGCCGGAAACAGCACGCCGACATCGGAAAACCGGTCGCAATCGACAACGCCGCTCAGCAGCCGAAACGGAAGATCGGCGCGATTGACCGGGTGGGTCGCAAACAGCGAATAGCCGGGCTCGAGTTCGATGGTCCAGAAGCTGTTGAACTTGACGATGGATACGGCTTCATCGTGAAACGGCGTCGCGGCCACTTGCGCCGGAACGTGAAAGCTGATCGGCGAGCGCGGGTGCGCTTCCGCCGCCAGTTGCGGCAGATCCCAATCCCACGACAGCACGCCATCACGCATGCTGACATCGCAGGGCAGCGGAATGACGAACCCGAAAGCCATCGCATCGACAAAAGGCGGGCAGTGCTTCACTGTGCGGATTTGCTCGTCATGCAGGGCAGACCACGCGGTGCCGGGCATATTTCTGAGCCATTCAGGCAGGGCTTGCCGCGCCGGGACCGGCCGCGCCAGCGTGTCGATCAATGCCGGATCGCACCGAAACGTCACCCGCATGGGATCACTCGCTTGCCACGGTTCCCGGCTGTCATGAGTTCGGATACAGGCCCAGATTGAAAGCGATCGATATACGCAGGGAAGCACCGGTGTAGGGGCGCACCGCGTGCAGCAGAAACGACGGAAACAGAAACAAAAGCCCGGGCCGCGGCCGGATGGTCTGCGCGCTTCCCGCCGAGAGACCATCCTCGCCGGCGAACTTCAACAGCGGCGCATGCATCATCGGCGACGGACCGCGCGGATCGAACATTTCGAACTCGCCGCCGAGCGAGGCGTCATCGGCGCAACCGCCATCGGCGACATAATAGGTGCCGGACCAGAACGAACCCGGATGATAGTGACAGGCGTTCGAATCGCCCGGTCCGATGACATTGGCCCAGGCTTCGACCTTCCAGTCGGGCTTGATCGGGTTGCCATGACGGTCGGCGGTGAGCTGTGTCGCCACGGATCGACCGGCGGCAAGCACCTGCGCGATCCCCTCGCCGCCCCACTCCACGATGTCGCGCGTCGAATGCCAGCCGCCAATGCTCGACGCCCCGATCGACGGCTGCCTGGCGCGGCGCTGCAGGATGATTTCGGTCAATTCCGCATTGCGCTGTTCGGCGCCGGGCAACATCACCGCGGCCACCGGCGTCGCAAACAGCCCCTTCACTTCGACGTCGGTGCCGGACATGCCGGGACCTCTCCAAACCATTCCGCTGCAAAAGAAAAAGGGGTGGGGAACGCGCTTGCGAGCTTCCCACCCCGTCGCTCAGGCGTCAACCGGCTCAGCTCTTCTTGCGCGGTTCCGCCTGCCAGGTCTTGATCAGCTCATCGTAGTCCTGGGTGACGCCCTGCGGCTTCTCGTTGGCAAGCTTGCGTTGCGGGGCAAGCGTGCCGTCCTTTTCGGCCTTGGCGTACCAGTACTCCGCAGGCTTCTCCTCGTTGAGTTTCGGCCCGAGCTTGCCCTGCACACCGGATTTCTCCAGCCGAGCCATGATGTCATCCTGCGCCTTGGCCAGGCCGTCCATGGCCTGCTGGGGCGTTGCCTCGCCCGAGATGGCTTTCGAGACGTTCTGCCACCAGACCTGCGCCAGCTTGCCGTATTCCGGCACGTTGACACCGGTCGGCGTCCACAGCTTGCGGGCGGGGCTGCGGTAGAACTCGACGAAGCCGCCGACCTTTGGTGCCAGCTCCGTCATCGCGTCCGCCCAGATATCGCTCTCGCGGATCACATGCAGGAACTTGATCGACTTCTTCAGCGAGACCGTCTTCGACACGCAGAACTGCGAGTAAAGCCATCCGGCCTTCACTTTCTGCGGCTGCGCATATTTCAGCAGCGTCCAGCAGCCGACGTCCTGATAGCCGAGCTTCATGCCTTCCTTCCAGTATGCGCCGTGCGGGCTCGGCGCCATGCGCCACTTCGGCGTGCCATCCGGGTTCATCACCGGCAGTTCCGGCTTGGAGAGCGCCGCTGTGAAGGCGCTGTACCAGAAGATCTGCTGGGCGATATGTCCCTGACCCGGCACCGCGCCGGCTTCGAGGAAGTCCATGCCGGCGGCTTCCGGCGGCGCATACTTCTTCAGCCACTCCACGAACTTGGTGAGCGCATACACCGCGGCCGGCCCGTTGGCGTCGCCGCCGCGGCTGACCGAGGAGCCGCGCGGAATACCGTCTTCCGCACGGATGCCCCACTCGTCCACCGGCTTGCCGTTCGGCAGGCCGCGATCGCCGTTGCCGGCCATCGACAGCCAGGCGTCGGTGAAACGCCAGCCGAGCGACGGATCCTTCTTGCCGTAATCCATGTGGCCGTAGACCCGTTGGCCGTCGATCTCCTTCACCGTGTTGGTGAAGAAGTCGGCGATATCCTCATAGGCCGACCAGTTGACGGGAACGCCGAGTTCGTAGCCGAACTTGTTCTTGAACGCGGTCTTCAGTTCGGGACGCTTGAACCAGTCGTACCGGAACCAGTAGAGGTTGGCGAACTGCTGGTCGGGCAGCTGATACAGCTTGCCGTCGGTGAATGTCGCGAACGACAGGCCGATGAAGTCGTTGAGGTCGAGGTTCGGGTTGGTGACCTCCTTGCCCTCTCCCGCCATGAAATCGGTCAGCGAGCCGCCGATGATATCATTATAGCGGGGATGGGTGCCGATGAAGTCCGAGTCATTCATCCAGAAATCGTAGATCGGCTTGCCGGACTGAATTTCCGTGGAGATTTTGTCGACGATCAGGCCTTCGTCCATCATCTCGTGGTTGACCTGGATGCCGGTGATCTCGGCAAATGCCTTGGTCAGCGTCTTCGATTCGTACTCGTGAATGCCGAGGATTTCCGAAGCGGTGCTGACCTGCATGCCCTTGAAGGGCGTCGATGCCTTGATGAACCATTCCATCTCGGCCATCTGCTGATCCTTGCTCAGCGTCGACGGTTGAAACTCGTTGTCGATCCACTTCTTTGCGGCGTCGACCTGTTGCGCATAGCTCACGGTTGGCGTGAGCAACGCCGGCGCTCCGACAGCGGCCGCTACCGCGGCCGTGCCTGCACCCTTCAGAACGTCACGACGTTTGATGTCCATCTTTCATTACCTCCCTAGTTTCAGCCCCGAGCACAACGCGCGGGGCAGTTGCAGTCAGGCAAAACGAAACATCACGATAGCGAACGGAATGCAGATCGCCAGCGCGTACCAGAGCTCTCCGCCGCCGAGGCGAAGCCACAGGATGCAGATGAACGCAGAGCCGAGCAGCGAGACGAAGAAGCGGTCGCCGCGCGTGGTCGGAAACCCGAGGATACCCTTGCGCGGCGTCTCCGGCCGGTAGATCGCAAGCAAGGTCAGGATGACGAGCGACAGCGCAATGAATCCAAAGAAGATCGCCGTCTGCGGCGTCCAGGCCATCCATGCCAGCGACTCCAACGACACTCCCGCCTCCTAAACGCGGCCCAGGGCGAAGCCCTTGGCGATGTGGTTACGCACGAACCAGATGACGAGTGCCCCCGGAATCATGGTCAACACGCCCGCCGCGGCGAGCAGCGACCAGTCCATTCCGGAGGCCGAATAGCTGCGCGACATCACGGCGGCAAACGGCAGCGCTTTCGTTGCGGTCAGCGTGGTGGCGAGCAGCTGTTCGACCCACGAGAACATGAAGCAGAAGAACGCGGTGACGCCGACGCCATTGGCGATCAACGGCAGGAAGATGCGCACGAAGAAACGCCAGAACGAATAGCCGTCGATCGCAGCGGTCTCGTCGATTTCGCGCGGCACGCCGCCCATGAAGCCTTCGAGAATCCAGACCGCGAGCGGCACGTTGAACAGGCAATGCGCGAGCGCCACGGCCCATACCGTGTCGAACAGGCCGACCGCGTAGTAAAGATTGAAGAACGGCAGCGCGAAGACGGCCGTGGGCGCCATCAGGTTGGTTAGCAGCCAGAAAAACAGG
This sequence comes from Bradyrhizobium sp., assembly GCA_018971675.1. Taxonomy (GTDB): domain Bacteria; phylum Pseudomonadota; class Alphaproteobacteria; order Rhizobiales; family Xanthobacteraceae; genus Bradyrhizobium. The sequence goes on along the minus strand of JAGXAF010000081.1, from coordinate 5,967 downwards.
TGTTTGTCGCCGATGAAGTGATAGCGGCTGAACGCATAGGCCGCCGGCAAAGCCACCGTCACCGAGATCACGGTGTTGATCGCGACATAGGTCAGCGACACCAGGAAGGCATGCACCCAGGTCGGATCGTGAAAAATGAAGAAATACTTGATCAGTGTCGGATGCCGCGGCCAGATCACCAGCCCCGACATGATGTCTTCGTTGGTCCGCAGGCTCATATTGATGAGCCAGTAGATCGGCAGGAACAGACAGACGAGGTAGAGCACGAGGCCAAGTTTCGGGAGAACGCCGCGTGTCATCTCAGGCCTCCTTCAACATGTCGAGCTGGCTCATCGCGGTAAAGAAGATCCAGCACAAGGAAATGGTGATGAGGTAGTAGACCAGCGACATCGCGGCGGCGCTGCCGAGGTCGACCTGTCCGAGCGCGATCTTGACCAGGTCGATCGACAGGAACGTCGTCGCATTGCCCGGTCCGCCGCCGGTCACGACAAAAGGCTCGGTGTAGATCATGAAACTCTGCATGAAGCGCAGCAAGATCGCGAGAACGAGCACGCGCTGCAGCTTCGGCAATTCGATTTTGAGAAACACCGCCCAGCGGCTCGCGGCGTCGATCCGCGCCGCCTGGTAAAACGCGTCGGGGATCGCGCGCAAGCCGGCATAACTCAGGAGGATGACGAGCGGCGTCCAGTGCCAGACATCGATCACGAGAATCGTGAACCATGCCGAGACCGGATCCTGCGTATCGTTGTAGTTCAGGCCCAGGCCGTTGAGCGCCGCGCCGAACAGGCCGATGTCGGCCCGCGCGAAGATCTGCCACATGGTGCCGACGACATTCCAGGGAATCAGCATCGGAAGCGCGATCAGCACCAGGCTCGGCCCAACCGCCCAGCCGCGCCGCGGCAGCGCCAGCGAGAGCGCGATGCCGAGCGGCACCTCGATCAGGAGAATAACGAACGAGAAGATCAGATTCCGTTCGAGTGCGCCCGAGAAGCGGGCGCCGATTTCGGTGCTCGGATCGAGCAGATCGCGAAACCATGTATCGCCGTTCCAGAAGAAGTGGTTCTCCGCCATCGCGTCCTGGACCGAATAATTGACGACGGTCATCACCGGCAGCAGAGCCGAGAACAGCACGACGATCACGACCGGTGCGATCAGAAACCAGGCACGGTTGTTGATGGTCTTTTTCATCACTTCGTCCCCTCGATCAGGAGGCTGTCGGCATAGACATGCACCCGCGACGGATCGAAGATCAGCCCGGCGACGTCGCCCGGCACCGAGAAGCCCGGCGGCACCCGCGCGGCAAACTTGACATCGCCGACCCGAAGCCGCGCGAAGCGGACGCGGCCGAGATCGTCGATCCGTTCGATATTGGCGGAGATCAGGCCGGGCGCGGGCGCGGCGACATCGACGAATTCGGGACGGACGCCGATCTCGATCCTGGCGCCCGCCGGCAGCTTGTCATAGCTGCGGTTGAGCGCGATGACGTGGCCGTCGACCTGAGCCTCGCGGCCGCGCACCTTGGCAGGCACGATGTTCATGCCGGGCGATCCGATGAAATAGCCGACAAAGGTGTGCGCCGGCTTGTCGAACAGTTCGGCCGGCGTGCCGCTCTGCACCACGCGGCCGTCATGCATCACCACGACGGTATCGGCGAAGGTCAGGGCTTCGGTCTGGTCGTGGGTGACGTAGATCATCGTCAGATCGAGTTCGCGGTGCAGCGCCTTCAGTTTCGAGCGCAATTGCCACTTCAACTCGGGATCGATCACCGTCAGCGGCTCGTCGAACAGGACCGCCGCGACGTCGGAGCGTACCAGGCCGCGGCCGAGCGAAATTTTTTGCTTGGCATCGGCGGTGAGCCGCGTCGCCTTGCGGTCGAGGTCAGGCGTCAGGTCCAGCAGCTTCGCGATCTGCGCGACCCGCACGTCGATCTCGCCCTTTGGAACGCCGCGGTTTTTGAGCGGGAACGCGAGGTTCTGTCCGACCGTCATGGTGTCGTAGATCACCGGGAACTGGAACACCTGCGCGATATTGCGCTTCTGGGTTGACAGCGGCGTGATGTCGACGCCGTCGAACAGGATCTTGCCGCGCGACGGCGTCACGATTCCCGAGATCAGATTGAGCAGCGTGGTCTTGCCGCAGCCGGACGGGCCGAGCAGCGCGTAGGCCCCGCCCTGCCGCCAGGTCATGGTCACCGGCTTGAGCGCATAGGAGGACGGATCGGCCGCGTTGCCGCCGTAGGAATGCGCGAGATCGACAAGGTCAATGCGCGCCATGCTGCCTCACATCGCACCGGGCGCGGCAACCAGGCGGCCGGCCGCGTCGAAGACAAAGACGTTATCGGGATCGAGCACGGCGTCCAGCACGTGCCCGGGCGGGAATTCATGCACGCCGTGCAACACGGCGACCCAGTTCGAATCGCCGCGATGAAGGTGCACGAAGCTTTCCGAGCCGGTGATCTCGGTCACCGTCACGGTCGCGGAGAATGCATGGCGGCCGGCGATGCCGTTGGCGACTTCGAGCTGATGGGCGCGGAAGCCGACGCGATAGGCGCCATCGCCCAGCGCAGCATAGAGTCCGCTGGCCGGCGCCTTGACGCCTCCGGCATATTGCACCGAGCCGTTCTGCTTTTCGATTCCGACGACGTTGAGCGGCGGATCTGAAAATACCTGGGCGACGCGCAGGGTGTCGGGACGGCGATAGACCCTGGCGGTGTCGCCGACCTGAAGCACCTGCCCTTCCCACATGCAGACGGTATTGCCGCCGAGCAGGAGCGCTTCGGAAGGCTCGGTCGTCGCATAGACGAAGATCGCGCCCGAGGCCTCGAAGATGCGCGGCAGTTCGGCGCGCAATTCCTCGCGCAGTTTGTAGTCGAGGTTGGCGAGCGGCTCGTCGAGCAGCACGAGGTCGGCGCCCTTGACCAGCGCGCGCGCGATCGCGGTGCGCTGTTGCTGGCCGCCGGACAATTGCAGCGGCGTGCGGTTCAGATAGGGCTCGAGCTTCAACAGTTGCGCTGCCTCGCCCACGCGCTTTTCGATTTCCGCTTTCGGCCGGCCCTGCACCCGCAGCGGTGAAGCGATGTTTTCGTAGACCGTGAGCGAGGGGTAGTTGATGAACTGCTGGTAGACCATCGCCACCGAGCGCTGCCGCACGTCGATGCCGGTGACGTCCTTGCCGTCGACCAGCACGCGGCCCGTGGTCGGCTTGTCGAGGCCGGCGAGCAGCCGCATCAGCGAGGTCTTGCCCGACAAGGTCGGCCCCAGCAGCACGCTCAGCGTGCCGCGGTCGAGCGTCAGCGAAACGTCGCGAATGGTCGGAACACCATCCACGGCGCGGACAACGTGGTCGAGGCTCACGCTCATGGCCGCCCGCCTGCTTCCCGCAAGGGGCCTGTGTTCGCGGACCGCTGCGCGGCAATCCAGTAGTCAATGGCGGCGATTTCCGCCGCTGACAACCGCAATCCCAGCTTGGACCGCCGCCACACCACATCCTCGGCGGTACGGGCCCACTCAAACGCCATCAGATATTTGACTTCGCTTTCGGTCAGGGTGGCGCCGAAGTCGCGGCCGAGATCGGCCATCGATTTCGCGCCTCCAAGCACCTTGCTGGCGCGGGTGCCGTAGGCATGCGCAAGGCGGCTGGCATGGGCCGGCGTCAGGAACGGGTACCTGCGAACCAGTTCGCCGGTCAGCGCCGCGATCGCCGAGACATCCAGGTCGCCGCCCGGCAGTGGCGATTTGGCGGTCCAGCCCCCATGGGCCCTGGTGTCCTTCAGATAGGACGCGAGCCTCTCCAGCGCTTCCTCGGCTAGCCGCCGGTGCGTCGTGATCTTGCCGCCATAGATCGACAACAGCGGCGTGCCGCCGGGGGTATCGAGTTCGAAGACATATTCGCGGGTCGCGGCCTTGGCTTCGCTGGCGCCGTCGTCATACAGCGGACGGACGCCGGCATAGGTCCACACCACGTCCGCGGGCCTGACCGGCTTTGCCAGATATTCGCTGACGGAGGCGCAGAGATATTCGATTTCCTCGGACGTGGCGACGACCTTGGCGGGGTCGCCGTGATAGTCGCGGTCGGTGGTGCCGATCAGCGTGAAATCGTCCTGGTAGGGAATCACGAAGACGATGCGACCGTCGCTGTTCTGGAACATGTAGGCGCGGTCATGGTCGTAGAGTTTTCGGACCACGATATGCGAACCCTGCACCAGCCTCACCTTGGCCTTGGCGTTGACGCCCGTCCCCAATGCCAGCACGTCCCCGACCCAGGGGCCACCCGCATTGACCAGCACACGCGCGGTGATGATGGAGCGCTCGCGGCTTGCGATGTTTTCGACCGTGATGTGCCAGACCCCGTCGGCCTGCCGGATCTCGACCGCGCGCGTGCGGGTGCGGATGTCGGCGCCGCGATCGGCGGCATCGCGCGCGGTCAGCACCACGAGCCGCGCGTCATCGACAAAACAGTCGGAATATTCGAAGCCGCGGGTGTAGCGATGGGGAACGAGCGGTTTGCCAACAGCATCGCGGGTGAGATCGACCGAGCGGGTCGGCGGCAGCAGATGCCGGCCGCCGATATGGTCATAGAGGAACAGCCCGAGCCGCAGCAGCCATGCCGGGCGCAGGCCGGCGTGATGCGGCAGCACGAACCGCAAGGGACGGATGATGTGAGGCGCGATTCGCCAGAGGATTTCGCGCTCGATCAGCGCCTCGCGCACCAAATGAAACTCGTAATATTCGAGGTAGCGCAGGCCGCCATGCACGAGCTTGGTCGAAAAAGACGACGTGCCGCTGGCCAAGTCGTTCATCTCGCACAGGAAAACAGAATTGCCGCGGCCGGCCGCGTCGCGCGCGATACCGCAGCCGTTGACGCCGCCACCGATGATAGCGAGGTCGAAAATGCGGTCCAACGGCGTCCCCTTCGCCTTCGCCAGTTCGTTTTGGCGACTTTACTTTCGTTTATGATTAAATCACAACCAAATACGAAAGCAACCTTATCCCGACCTGTCGAGTGCGATTACCCCGGTGCGGCGCGCGCCCACCTCGCGCATCCGGGTACCGCCGGCTTGCCCTGCGCCTAGAGCGTTTTCCGTTCCGATAGAATCGGAACGGGGCTCCAGATTCTTGTTTTGACGCGTTTTCTTCACGCGAACCGGTATCCACTTCGCTCGAAAACGCTCCAGATTCTTGTTTTGACGCGTTTTCTTTACGCGAACCGGTATCCACCCACGGATCAAGTCCGAGGGCATGCTTCGCTCGAAAACGCTCTAAGCCGAGGACGAACATGCCGGATTGGCGCGGATGTCTTCAGACGCATCATTCAACATCGGGGAATCCAGGACGTCAGATCGATTTTCTCTGATGCAATCAAGTCGCGACGAGAAGCAGTTCAAGGCGTGGGGTGGAGTGGAAGAAACCGAACTCCGATGTTGACACCGCCGTTCAGAAATCGGCGTAATCGTTTCCGCTTTTCCTTATTTCTTTAAGTCGATTTCAGGTGGCCCATGCTTCGCCGCGGTTTGTTCGCAAGCCTGACCATGATTTTGGCAAGTCTGCCCGCAGCGTCCCCGGCCTATGACATCAAGCCCAGGGATTCAGCGTCCGCCTTCACGGCGAAGATGCGCCCGGACATTCTGGGCATCTCCACCGACTCCACGGCAGAATCCGCGCGGGCGATTTTTGAAGCGACTTTCAAGGATCGCGTCGCTACCAGGACCGACATCCGGCAGCAGAAGTTCGGCAACACGGCCGTCAGCTATATCGCCGCATTGACCTTTGATTTTCCCTCGGGCCCGAAGCAGACCGGCGAGGTGCTTTCGACGAGTTTCTCCTCGCCCGCGAGCGCAAACCGCGCTTATTTCATCGCCCGAAACCTGACGTTTGCGCAAGACCAGCAGCCGTCCAAGACCGAGATGATAAAGCAGGTCATGGATAAATACGGCGCGCCAACCATCGTCGGAGATCAGCACCTCTATTA
>JAGXAF010000080.1 GCA_018971675.1 Bradyrhizobium sp. | reverse complement strand
CCGCACCGGCGATACGCCGGTATCGCGGCGACAGCGGCAGCGGCGTTATCCTCCGGACGTCCTGCTCACCACCCCGGAACAACTGGCGCTGCTATTGTCGTCGGACGACGCGCCGTTCCTGTTTTCATCGCTGAAACGCATCGTGCTCGATGAGTTGCACGCGCTGGTGACCTCCAAGCGCGGCGATCTGTTGTCGCTGGGCCTGGCGCGGCTGTGGAAGCTCGCACCGCAGGTCCGCGCCATCGGCCTGTCCGCCACCGTCGCCGAGCCGGATTCGCTGGCGCGCTTCCTGGTGCCGCAGCGCGACGGCCAAACCGAGGCGGCGGACATCGTCGTGGCCGGCGGGGCCGCGCCGCCCGTGGTCGAGATGCTCGATAGCAGGGAGCGTCTGCCCTGGGCCGGCCACACCGCGCGCCATGCGCTCGGCGAGATCTACGATCTGATCAAGCGCAACAAGACCTCGCTGGTGTTCGTCAACACCCGCAGCCAGGCCGAGATGCTGTTCCAGGATCTCTGGCGCATGAACGACGACAGCCTTGCGATCGCGCTGCATCACGGCTCGCTCGACGTGGCGCAGCGCCGCAAGGTCGAGGATGCGATGGCGGCAGGCAGATTGCGCGGCGTGGTCTGCACCTCCTCGCTCGACCTCGGCGTTGATTGGGGCGATGTCGATCTCGTCATCAATGTCGGCGCGCCCAAGGGCGCCTCGCGGCTGATGCAGCGGATTGGCCGCGCCAATCACCGCATCGATGAAGCCTCGCGCGCGGTGCTGGTGCCGGCCAACCGCTTCGAGGTGCTGGAATGCCGCGTGGCGATCGATGCGGTTGCCGACAACGCGCAGGATACGCCGCCGCTGCGGAGCGGCGCGCTCGACGTGCTGGCGCAGCACGTGCTGGGCTGCGCCTGCGGCGAGCCGTTTTTTTCGGACGAACTGTTTGCGGAAGTGAGAACCGCCGCGCCATACGCGGCTCTCACCCGCACCGATTTCGACGACGTCGTGGATTTCGTTGCCACCGGCGGCTACGCCCTGAAAAGCTATGAACGCTTCGCCCGCATCAAGCAGGGCAAGGACGGGCGCTGGCGCGTCGCCAATCCGAAGGTGCGGCAAGGCTACCGCTTGAATGTCGGCACCATCGTCGAGGAGCCGATGCTGAAGGTGCGGCTGGTGCGCTCGCGCGCCGGATCGGGCTCGACCGGCGCGCTTGGCCGCGGTGGCCGCATGCTCGGCGAGATCGAGGAATATTTCATCGAGGGCCTCGTGGTCGGCGACACCTTCGTGTTCGGCGGCGAGGTGGTGCGCTACGAGCATCTCTCGGAGGATCAGGTTTACGTCTCGCGCGCCAATGACAGCGACGCCAAGGTGCCGTCCTATATGGGTGGCAAGTTTCCGCTCTCGACCTACCTCGCCGAACGGGTCCGCAATCTGCTCGACGACAAGCGGGCGTGGAATGCGCTGCCGGATCAGGTGCGGGACTGGCTGGCGCTGCAAACTAACTTCTCGCGCGTGCCAGGCCTGCGCGAATTGCTGATCGAGACCTTTCCCCGCGCCAACAAGCATTACCTGGTCTGTTATCCGTTCGAGGGCCGGCTGGCGCATCAGACGCTCGGCATGCTGCTGACCCGGCGAATGGAGCGCGCCAAGGTGCGGCCGCTCGGTTTCGTCGCCAATGAGTACGCACTTGCGGTGTGGGGGCTCGGCGATATGTCGTTCATGATCCGGCAGGGCAAGCTCGATCTTAATGCGCTGTTCGATCCGGACATGCTGGGCGACGATCTCGAGGCGTGGCTAGCCGAATCCGCGCTGATGAAGCGCATGTTCCGCACCGCGGCCGTGATCTCGGGCCTGATCGCGCGGCGCTTTACCGGCGAGGAGAAAAGCCGTCGCCAGGTGCTGTTCTCGACCGACCTGGTCTACGACGTCCTGCGCAAGCATCAGGGCGATCACGTGCTGTTGCGCGCCGCGCGTGCCGATGCGGCAACCGGTTTGCTCGATCTCAAGCGGCTCGGCGACATGCTGTCGCGCATCCAGGGCCGGATCGTGCACCGGGAACTCGAGCATGTTTCCCCACTGGCGGTGCCGGTGATGCTGGAAATCGGTCGCGAGTCAGTTTATGGCGAAGCATCGGACGAACTGCTGGCGGAAGCCGCCGACGAGCTCGTCAGGGAGGCAATGTCTTAGGCGCCTCACGATATTGGTGCGTGCCCCGCTGCCCTTTCTCCCTCCCCCCTTGCGGGGGAGGGTCGGGGTGGGGGGTGCCGCACAGGGAGCCTTCACGCTGACGCGATCATTCGGCGCTACCCCCATCCCTGACCCCTCCCCGCAAGGGGGAGGGGAAAAGCACTCGCATGTGATCATCGCAGGCGTCAGCCTCGTCGCCGATCTCCATGGTGCGCTGTTCTGGGAAGATCAGAGCCTGCTCGTGGTCTCCGATCTGCATCTGGAAAAGGGCTCCAGCTTTGCCGCTCGCGGTGTGCTGTTGCCGCCTTACGATACAATAGCGACGCTGAGCCGGCTTGCGGCCGTGATCGCCCGGCACGATCCGCGCATGGTGATCGCGCTCGGCGACAGCTTTCACGATCGCACCGCCCACGAGCGGCTGTCGTCGCCCGATCGCGCGGCGATCGCGGCGTTGCAGGCGCGGCGTGACTGGATCTGGATCTGCGGCAATCACGATCCCGCGCTGCCGTCCGATCTTGGCGGCGTGGTCGCGAGCGAAGTTGCGATTGGACCGATCTCGTTTCGTCACGAGCCGACCGGTGCGGCTGGTGAGATCGCCGGCCATCTGCATCCGAAGGCGCGGGTCAGCACGCGCGGACGCTCGATGGAACGGCGCTGTTTCGCCTGCGATGGCGAACGTGCCGTAATGCCGGCCTTCGGCGCGTATACCGGCGGCCTGAGTATCCGCGATGCGGTCTTCGCAAAGATATTTGGAACGCCAGGCTTCATGGCGCATGTGCTCGGCGACACTCGCCTGCACAGCATCGCCGCCTCGCGCTGCTACTAGAGCGTTTTCGAGCGAAGTGGATACCGGTTCGCGTGAAGAAAACGCGTCAAAACAAGAATCTAGAGCCCCGTTCCGATTCCATCGGAACGGAAACGGCTCTGATCGTCCGGTCTCAGGCGGCTTTCGCCTGCACGCTGTTGCAAAAATCCGCCAGGCGATCGGCCAGCCGCAGCGTTGCCGGGCTGGCGTCGGGAGCGGCGACCAGCGCCACTTCGGTCTTGTCGATGGGCGCAAAACCGTCTTTCGCGGTCAACACCCGATGGTCGGCCTGAATGGCCATCTCCGAAAGAATGCTCAAGCCCAGCCCGGCGGCGACCGCGGCCTGGATGCCGGCGAGGCTGGAAGACGTATAGGCCATGTGCCAGGAGCGGCCCGCGCTTTCAATCGCATGAATCGCGCGGGTCCGGTAAAGGCAGCCGGCGGGAAAGCCGATCAGCGGCACGGAGGAAACGTTGGCGTCGATCGGATGCGCCTTGCTGGTAACCCAGTGCACGCGCTCGGGCCATACCGCGATGCCACCCTTTTCGCCGGCGTCGCGCTTGAGCAGCGCCAGGTCGAGATCTCCGCGCTCGAGGTCGCGCCGCAGATAGGTGCTCTGGTCGGCCCGCACGTCGAGCCGCAAGCCCGGATGGGAGCGTGAAAACGCCGCGAGCAGCTGGGCCAGCCGATAGGCGGCGAAATCCTCGGGGATACCGAGCCGAACCGCGCCCTGACTGTCCGGCTTCGCCATCACGTCGCGGGCTTCCTCGGCAAGCGACAGCAGGCGTCGCGCATAGGACAGCAGGCGCTCGCCGGCTTCGGTCGGCGTCACGTCCTTGCCGGCGCGATTGAGCAGCGGCTGGCCGACATCGTCTTCCAGCCGCTTGATCTGCTGGCTGACCGTGGACTGGGTACGGTGAACGCGCTCGCCGGCGCGGGTAAAGCCACCGGAATCGACCACCGAGACGAAGCTGCGCAGCAATTCCAGATCGAACATCGGATTCGGCGCCATTTGAAAATCAACTGATTGTCAGTTTACCATTTAATTTCCAAATAGCAAGGCATGCGCTTAGGTTGAGGCTCTCAAGGAGGCTCCCATGTCGCTCGCACCCTCGATTTCCGTGCCCCAGGCCCGGTTCAATCCGTTGCCGCTCTATATCGCGCTGTTCTGCCTGCTCTGGAGCTTTGCCTTCGTCGCCGGCAAGATCGGCGTCACCTATTGCCCGCCGCTGATCCTGCTCACCGCGCGGTTTTCGCTGGCGGGGATCCTGATCCTCGGCCTCTCGGCGCTGCGCGGGGAAGCCTGGCAGTTTGGCTGGCGCGAGACGGCGATGTTTGCGGTCTTCGGCGTCGCCAACAACGCGCTCTATCTCGGGTTCGGCTATACCGGGTTGCAGACCGTATCTGCCGGTCTCGGCGGCCTGATCGTCAGCGCCAATCCGGTCTTCACCGCGATCCTGGCGGCGCTGTTGCTCGGCGAACAACTGACCTGGCGCAAGGTCGTTGGCCTGCTGCTCGGCATCCTCGGCGTCGGCGCCATCGTTTGGCACCGCATATCGAGCGGCACCAACAGCTTGCACGGCATCCTGTTCACGCTGGCTTCGCTGGCCTCGATCGTCGCCGGCACCATCCTGTTCAAGCTGTTTGCGCCCAGGGGCAGCCTGTGGATTGGCAATGGCATCCAGAATCTGGCCGGAGGCCTCGCATTGCTGCCGTTCGCGCTGATGTTTTCCAGCGTCAGCGAGGTCGTGCCGAACATGCGGCTACTGGGCGCATTCGCGTTCCTCGTGCTCGGCGGTTCGATCCTGGCCTACCTGCTGTGGTTTCATCTGTTGAAGACCTGCGGCGCGACCGCGGCCAGCGCCTATCACTTCCTGATGCCGCCGCTCGGCATGCTGTTCGCCTTCCTCGTGCTCGGCGAGCATATCGAGGCCAGGGATCTCCTCGGCATTGTGCCGGTTGCGCTCGGCATCTATCTGGTCACACGTCCCGCCGCGGTTTGAAACGACGAGGTCGTTCGATGAATCCGCTTCGTATTACGCTGATCGGCGGCCCCACCGCCCTGATCGAGATCGACGGTTTCCGGTTGCTCACCGACCCGACCTTCGATGCGCCGGGCACGTCCTATCAATTGCCCCATGTCCGACTCGAGAAGCTCGCCGGTCCTGCGCTTGGCGCCGATGCGTTGGGCGACGTCGATGCGGTGCTGCTCAGCCACGACCAGCACGCCGATAATCTCGACAATTCCGGCAGGGATTTCCTGCGGCGGGTGCCGCGGGTGCTGACCACCGTGGCCGGCGCCAAACGGCTCGGCAGCCGTGCCGAAGGCCTCGCGCCATGGGCGACCACTGCGTTGACCGGCAAGAGCGGCAACTCACTGACCGTCATTGCGACCCCGGCGCGGCATGGCCCGGCCGGGATCGAGCCTTTTTCGGGCGATGTCATCGGGTTCGTGCTGATCTCGCCGAAACCAGGCAGTCGTCCGGTCTATATCAGTGGCGACACGGTCTGGTTCGACGGCGTTGCGGAAGTCGCGCGGCGCTTCAAGGCCGGCGTGGTGTTGCCCTTCGCCGGCGCCGCGCAGACCCGCGGCCCGTTCCACCTGACCATGGACACCAATGACACCATCGAGACCGCACGCGCGTTTCCGGATGCGGTGATCGTGCCCCTCCATACCGACGGCTGGGCGCATTTTCGCCAGAACGCAAACGATTTGCGCGCCTCGTTTGATACGCTGGGCTTCGGCGGACGGCTGCGAATTCTCGAGCCCGGCGTCGCCACCGCGATCGAGCCGACACAGCCACAGGCTTCGTCTAATCCTTCCTGAACACGATCGACGCCATCCAGCCCGTCATCAGCGCCATGAAGGCGGTAACGAGCCCGTAGAGCAGGCCGTTCTGGCGCGCGGCGGTGGCGACGAACTGCTCGAAGCCGACCTTGACGATGTCGAAGCTGGTTTCGGTTTGGGTTATCAGCGCGCCCGCCGAGAACAACTGGATCCCGACATCATAGGTGCCGATCGGCACATTGGCGGGCAGCGGAATGCCGGTGCGGAACAAGGTCGGCGTCAGGAATGTCACGGCCGAAGTCTGCTCGCGGTAGAGGCCGTGTTCCGAGCGCAGCCGGACAAAGGCGCTGCGGAACGCATCGTTGGGCACTACATCCGCATAGTCGGGCCCGACGCGCTGGGTCAGCAACACATTTTTGAGGCCGAGCTGCTGCCGGCGTTGCACCTCCGGCGAGGCGATGGCGTCGAAGGGCCGATTGGAAAACAGCGCGAGATAGGTCGGCACCTTGAGGAACTGCCGGTAATCGGTATTGAGCCAGATGCCGAACCGGCGCTCCTTGCGGCGCGTGACCATGTCGGCAGGCGGCCCCTTGACGGTCACCACCAGATCGTACTCGCCGGTGCGGGTCGCGGGCGTGGGGGCGTCGTTCTCGACCGAACCAAACAGCACCAGTTCCTCGCCGGAATAATTCGGCGTCACCGTCACCCGCTGGTTCGAGACCGATACGATCAACCGCTCGGCATGCGCGGCGCGCACCGCAAGGCCCGCGCTTGACGCCAGTACGACCGCGAGGGTGGCGAGCGCCATGCGTGCGGTCATCCGCCGTCTCCGGTCTCGCGGATGGTGAAGAGATCGTTGGGCCTGATTCCCAATTCGATCGCAAAGCGGATGCCGACCGAGAGGACCAACAGGCCAAGCAACAGCCGCAAATGTTCGCCGCGGATTCTCTGGCTGGCGCGGGCGCCGAATTGCGCACCGGTGACGCCGCCTGTCATCAGGATCAGCGCCAGCACGGCATCGACCAGGTGGTTGGTGGCCGCGTGCAGGATGGTTGCGAACACCATGGTGACCAGCGTCAGAACCATCGAGGTGCCGATCACGGTCGAGGTCGGCACCCGCAGCAAATAGATCATGATCGGCACCAGGATGAAGCCGCCGCCAATGCCCATCACCGCGCCGATGAAGCCGATGATGATTCCGACCGCGACCACGGGAATGACCGACAGGTAGATCTTGGAGCGCTTGAATCGCAATTTCAGCGGCAGGCCGTGAATCCAGCCATGGCTTCCGGGCCGGCGCGTCGACGAAGCAAAGCCACGCCGCGTCCGCAGGATCGCACGCAAGCCTTCCCAGAACATCAGCGCGCCGACCGCGGTCAGCAGGACGACATAGGACAGCGCGATCATCAGATCGAGCTGGCCGAGCGCACGCATCTGCGTGAAGGTCCACACTCCGAGCGTGGTGCCGACCACGCCGCCGCTCAACAGCACCACCACCAGCAGTGGATCGATGGCACGCCGGCGCCAGTAGAAGATCGCGCCGGAAAACGACGAGGCGGCGATGTGACTCGCCACCGAGGCGACCGCGACAGCGGGCGTGATCCCGACGAAGATCAGAAGCGGCGTCATCAGGAAGCCGCCGCCGATACCGAACATGCCCGATACAAAGCCGACCGCCGCGCCCATCGCCAGCAGGAGAAAGACATTGACCGGAATGTCGGCGATCGGGAGGAAGATCTGCACGCGCGTCTTTTTCGGAATGAGCCCTGAGGCTGGCCGAAACCGCTCACGGCATGGTTTCTTCGGGAGCGCGGATCAACGCCGCGCCCATGCATAGCCGAAATTGCCGTTTTGAGGGACTAAAGAATACGCCGCGGCTGGCATTTTTTGCCGCAGCCACCGCGCGCCTTGCGACATGGGAAGGATTCAGATTAATTAAATTAACGCGCCGCCGTGCGTTTGGTGGCCGGCTTCGCCGTATTGGCCTGCGCGGGTGCGCTGTCCCACCCACCGGCCGGCGCCGCCACGTTGATGGCGTCATCGGGTTGCGGCTCGGCGCTGAAAGTCTGGATCGCGAGCTTGGCCGCGGCCAGCGACTCGACGTCGAGCCGTTTGGCGATGTCGTCGCGCTTGCGGGCCGCGTCGGCGTCGCCCTGCGCTGCCGCCAGGCTGAACCATTTGAAGGATTCGGCGAGGTTCTGTTCGACGCCGATGCCGCGCGCGTAAAGGATACCGAGGTTGAACTGGCTGTCCGAGACGCCATGATCGGCGGCCTTGCGGAACCATTGCGCCGCGCTCTTGTAATTGGCGCCCTTGCCACCGCCGTCGGCATCGAGCACGGCCAGATTATGCATCGCCTTGGCGTTGCCCCGTTCGGCTGCCTGCATGTAGTAGCGGCGCGCAATATCGAGGTCTTTTTTTACGCCCAGACCCTTTTCGTAGAAGGTTCCGAGCCGGAAGATGGCGGGCACCACGCCGGCCTGCGCCGCGCGGTCATACCATTTCGCGGCTTCGTCCAGATTCGCGGCGACGCCTTTGCCCTCGGCAAAACGCAGGCCGATTTCATAGGCCGCGGTCGGATCGCCTTTCAGCGCGGCCGCCCGCAATACGGGTCCGCCGATCGCATCGGGCAGTTGCTCGCTCGGCGGCACCTGCACCCGGTGCAGCTTGCGGTCCATTGGCGACGGCGGCGCCGCCGGGATCGCGCCGGTGATGTCGTTGGCCGATGTCGGCGAACCGGCCGGCGGGATCGCCATCGAGGCGCCCGAATTGCCGGTGGACGAATTATTGAAGGATTGCCGTCCGATCGGCGTCGGCGACGTCATCGAGGGTGTCGCCGGTGAGGGTGTCGACGGTGCAGGGCTTTCCGGTTGGACGTTGGTATCGGCGGGGGGCAGGGCCGGAGCAGGCGCGCCTGAACTGCGGCCGGCGGACAATTGCAACAAACTGCCACCGTCGAGCAGCGTCATTGCCATCTTGAAGGTGCCGAGAACGATCACGACCACGCTCGCACCAACCAGCAGCGAGCGGATCTTGGAAGTGATCGTCGACGGTTCCTTGTCGCCGGGAGCCGCGGCAGATGCGTTCGCCTGAACGCGCGGGGCCTTGGCGGCCTTTGCAGGCTTGGCCGGTTTGCCGGTGGGCTGCTGCGCTGCCGCGGCCGCCTGGGCGGCACGGCGGGCTGCGGCTATGAAGCTCGACGCGGTGGCAGGCTCGGGCTTGGGTGCAGGAATTTCGCTGATGGCGTTTTCGGAAGCGGCGATGCGCTCCGAGGGCGACGCCGCCCGTCCGTTCGGCCGTGTTCCCGGTTCAAGCGGATGATCCGGCGGCAAGTCCGGTCCGATCGTGGCGTGCGCCGGCGCCGTGTACGGCTCCAGGATCTCGCTGATGGCGCGCGGCGCGATGCTGGCGATGGCCGCGGGCGCCAATGGCGGCGCCGCGTGGAATTCGCGCGGCGCGGCGTCGAAACGTGCATCGTCAGCCGCGGGATTGGGCAGTTCCGGCTTGATCTGCGGTGGCGTCGCCAGAGGCTCCGGCGATGCCGGGGGGCCAGCTAGCGGCGTGGCGGGTCGGGGCTCAGACGGCGCCATCGGCAGCGGCGCCACCGGCGCGGGACGAACCGTGCGCAGCTCGCCTTCGATCATCGCCAGTCGATCGACCACATGGCCGAGCGTGTTGTGAACGGCTTCGAGTGAATCCTGGGTGTGACGGTCGCGCTCGGTCTGGCCGAAACGGATATCGGTCAATTCGCGCTTGATGATTTCAGCAAGCTCCGGATCCTGACTCGTCGAATCGCGCGGCGGCGCGTTGCGGGCGCTCTCGGCCAGCGTGGCAAAGCTCGCACGCTGGCTTTCGAGGTGGCGCAGAATCTCCTGCAGGCCGTCCTCGACCCGCCCGAGATTGCCGGAGCTGTGATCGCTGGAGGCTTCGAGGCGTTCGAGCAGATACGACACGCGCTGCTCGAGATGGGCGAAAGCCGATGCGCTGTCGTTGCCGACAGGCATGCGGTCAAGGCGGTCGGACAATGCCCGCAGCGCGCCTTCGAGATGCTCGGTGCCTTCGGTGGCGGCCGGGCGCTCGCGGCTTTCCAGCGCCGCGCTCAACGCGGCGATGCGCTGTTCGAGGATCGCGAACGAATCGGAGCCTTCGCCGGCGCGGGAAAGCTGGTCGACCCTGGACGACAACAAGCGCACGTCGTCGGAAAGCCGCGCCAGCGCGTCGTTGGAAGCGACATTGGAGACGATGGAGCGAAGCGCTGCGATGGCGCCTTCAAGCTGATGCACCGTCGAGGGATCGTCATTGGCGCGCAGGATCAGGTCGAGCTTGGCGCCGAGGTTGCGGATCGCCTCGTCATAGCCGGCGAACTGTTCGGCCGGCTTCAGTGAACCCAGCGCTTCGCGGATTTCGCCAAGCGCGCGCTCGATGCCGGCCAGCGCCGGATCGTCGGTGCCGTTCTGGCGCGTGTCGTCGATGCGGCGCGACAGCGAGCGGATTTCGCCCTCGATCGATTCGATCGCCCGGCGCGGCATCGCCTCGGTGATGGCGGCCCGGATCTCCGCGAGTTCGCTACGGAATAGCGCGATCGATTGCTCGATCCCGTCGGGGCGCCGCAGCGCCTCGATCTGGCTGGTGATCTGTAAGAGGTGGTGCTCGAGCGAGGAGAAATCGGGCGTTGCCGGCATCGGCATCGGCGCAACCGGTATCGCAGGGGCGAGCGGCGCGGCGCTGCGCGGCGACATCGGCCATGGCGCTGCGTCGTCAAGTTCGTTCTGGTGCGCCGCGATTTCCGCGACCGCGGCATCGAACGAGGCCGGGCTGATCGGCGGCGAAGGACTATAGACCTGGGAGGTGTAGACTTGGGCTGCCGCGCGCTCGACCATCTCGGATTGCCGCTGCCTGTCCTGTAGCTCGGCGTTTCGCGACGCCGGGTTCAGGATTTGCGCCAGCCGCGCATCGAGACGGGAGATCGCGTCGTTCAACTGGTGGGCGACGCCGGGCCCGTTCGCGGCGCCGTAGCGAGCATCATGGCGTGAAGCAGGGCGCGAAATCTGCTCGATCTGGCGGGTAATGGAATCCAGCCGCTGGTGGATGTCGGCGACGTCGCTGGTTTGCTCCGGCGGCACCTGTGTCGCCGGGCGTTGCGGGGCACCGCGAGAGTCCGGCGGGGCGGGTTCACCGAGAGTGGAATTAAGCCAGTCGTTCAATGACATACCGGCGCGATGCGCCGCGGCCTCGGCCCTTTCGCGCACGGATGGATCAATACCGTCAACACTCCACGATACGCGTGAATTCATGCTCTGATCCGGTTCCGACCCGGCGCTGTCCTTGCGCCTCGCAGTCTCCCCGCGCGTCCCGATTGAAGAGAAAATCGAATCCCGCGCCGGTCGTCTGCCTTGGCCGCCGACTTTTTCGCGTTACGGTAAATAACCGGTTAAGGAATTGGGCTGTCGCGCCTTAAAGTTTACTGCGCTCTGTGGAACGCGGTCGCCGTAACGGTTTAGACTGGTCCTCGTTTCGGGAATCCAGGGATTGCTGCATTGCAATAAGGCCCTCAAGGAGGGGTCGCCAGCCAGCCGGGAGAAAAAGGATGCCGACCTACAAGGCCCCACTCGAAGATGTCAGCTTCCTGCTCAACGACGTGTTCCAGATCGACCGCTACGACAATCTGCCCGGCTTCGCCGACGCTTCCGCCGACGTGCGGGAAGCCATCCTGGGTGAAGCCGCCAGGCTCAGCGAGGAAGTCCTGCAGCCGCTCAACCGGGTCGGCGATCTCGAAGGCTGCGTCCGCCATGACGACGGCAGCGTCACCACCCCGAAAGGCTTCAGGCAAGCGTTCAAACAGGTCGCCGAAGGCGGCTGGCTCGGCCTTTCGGCGCCCACGGAATTCGGCGGACAGGGGCTGCCCGTCACGCTCAGCCAGGTCGTCACCGAATTCCAGTCAGCGGCCAATATGGCGTTCTCCATGTATGGCGGCCTGACCATGGGCGCGACGGCGGCGCTGATCGTGCACGGCAACCCCGAACAGAAGCAGATGTTCGTGCCGAAGATGGTGGCGGGAGAATGGACCGGCACCATG
This sequence comes from Bradyrhizobium sp., assembly GCA_018971675.1. Taxonomy (GTDB): domain Bacteria; phylum Pseudomonadota; class Alphaproteobacteria; order Rhizobiales; family Xanthobacteraceae; genus Bradyrhizobium. Next base: position 1,939 of record JAGXAF010000080.1, on the reverse strand, counting down.
AATCTGACCGAGCCGCAATGCGGCACGGATCTGGGTTTGCTGCGCACGAAAGCGGTCAAGCAGGCCGATGGCAGCTACAGGATCACCGGCACCAAGATCTTCATCTCGGCCGGCGAGCACGATCTGGCCTCCAACATCATCCATCTCGTGCTGGCCCGGATCGAAGGAGCGCCGGCCGGCATCAAGGGCGTGTCGCTGTTCGTGGTGCCGAAGTTTCTGGTCAATCCCGACGGCTCGCCGGGCGCGCGCAACGGCGTGTCTTGCGGCTCGATCGAGCACAAGATGGGCATCCACGGCAATTCCACCTGCGTGATGAACTATGACGGCGCCATCGGCTGGCTGATCGGCGAGGAAAACAAGGGCATGCAGGGCATGTTCGTGATGATGAATGAGGCACGGCTCGCCGTCGCGGTGCAGGGCCTGGCGCAGTCCGAGGTGGCCTACCAGAACGCGGCGGCCTATGCCCGCGATCGCCTGCAGGGTCGCGCGCTGTCGGGACCGCAGGCACCTGACCAGGCGGCCGATCCGATCATCGTGCATCCCGACGTGCGCCGCACGCTGCTGACCATCCGGGCCTTCAACGAGGCGGCGCGCGCCATGGTGGTGTGGACGGCGCTGAAAAGCGATGTCGCGCATCGTTCGAGCGATCCGAAAGACAGGGAGGCCGCCGACGATCACATGGGATTGATGACGCCGGTCATGAAAGGCGTGATGACCGATATCGGGTTTTCCAACGCGGTGTTGGCGCAGCAGACATATGGCGGTCACGGCTACATCGCCGAAAACGGCATGGAACAGTTCGTGCGCGATGCGCGCATTGCCATGATCTATGAGGGCGCCAACGGTATCCAGGCGCTCGACCTGGTCGGCCGCAAATTACCGCGCGGCGGCGGTCGTGCCGTGATGTCGTTCTTCGGCGAGGTCGCTTCCTTTGCCAAGGAGCATGGCGCGGATGAAGCGATGAAGCCCTTTATCGCGCCGCTTGGCACCGCTTTGGGCCATCTGCAGCAGGCCACCACCTGGCTGATGCAGAATGCGATGGCCAAGCCCGACGATGCCGGGGCTGCCGCCACCGACTACATGCAATTATTCGGCCTCGTCACCTTCGGCTATATGTGGGCGAGGATGGCGAAAGTCGCGCAGGACAAGATTGCAGGCTCCGGCGCTACCTCCTATCTGACCTCCAAGCTCGTGACCGGCCGCTTCTTCATGGAGCGGATGCTGCCGGAAACGGCGCTGCATCTCGCGCGCATCCAGACCGGAAGCGCGACCACCATGGAGTTACCGGCAGAAGCGTTCTGACCGATTCTCTTCCGTCGCCGCAAAAAGATCCGCCATATCGTCGCGTCAGCCTGTATATTCAGGCTATATATTATGATCCTCATACCAGGAGGGATGTCATGCCTGAGGCATATATCTACGACCACGTTCGCACGCCGCGCGGTCGCGGCAAGGTGGATGGTGCGCTGCATGAGGTGACCGCGCTGGCGCTGGCGACGGTGCCGCTGAAGGCGCTGAAGGAGCGCAACAACATCGCAGCCGACGTCATCGACGATGTCGTGCTCGGCGTGGTCGATCCGGTCGGCGAGGCCGGCTCCGACATCGCGCGCTTCGCGGCGATCGAAGCGGGGCTCGGTGAATCCGTTCCGGGCGTGCAGATCAACCGCTTCTGCGCCTCCGGCCTCGACGCGGTGAATTTCGCCGCCGCCCAGATCATGAGCGGCCAGCACGAACTCACCATCGGCGGCGGCGCCGAATCGATGAGTCGCGTCGGCATCGGCGCCTCCGGGGGCGCCTGGCCGATGGACCCCTCGATCGCGGTGCCGGCCTATTTCATGCCGCAGGGCGTTTCCGCCGATCTGATCGCGACCAAATACGGCATCTCGCGCGACGACGTCGATGCCTATGCGGTGCAGAGCCAGCAGCGCGCCGCGAAGGC
>JAGXAF010000079.1 GCA_018971675.1 Bradyrhizobium sp. | reverse complement strand
CTTCCCGACAAGTCTAGCGTTTCAATCGGGAGAGTTGCCGTGGACGCTTTAGTGTTTGAATTCATGGGTATGGCGATGATCGGGCTTTGCATCATCGTGCTGGCCGTTCCCTCGTCCCGGCCGTCGGCCCGCCGCCCCGGCGATTCCTGACCGGCGCTTTTTCCGCCGGCGCCTGGCCTGGACGGCAACTCCCCGAATTACCCGGCCTCCGCCTTTGAGCGGCTAGCGAAAATCCACCCTCCGGTTGAAATACAAGGGTCGCATTCGCCCTCGACCCTTGACATATCAGCGCTTTCGGCAGAACGCCCTGTCTGAAGCGCGTCATGGACTGTTCATGGATCTGATCACCACCACTTCGGAACTCGCGGCCGTATGCGGCCGCCTCGCCGGGCACCCGGTCATCACGGTCGATACGGAATTTCTGCGAGAGACGACCTACTACCCCCTGCTCTGCGTCGTGCAGATGGCAAGCCGCGAGGAAGCGGTCGTGGTTGACACGCTGGCCGAGGGCATCGACTTGAAGCCGTTCCTCGACTTGATGGCCAATGAGGCGGTCCTCAAGGTATTCCACGCCGCCCGCCAGGATATCGAGATTGTCTGGCACCAGTCCAGGACCATCCCGCACCCGATCTTCGACACCCAAGTAGCGGCCATGGTGCTCGGTTATGGCGACAGCATCGCCTACGACCAGTTGGTCGAGCGCATCACCGGACATCGCCCCGACAAGACGCACCGCTTCACCGACTGGTCGCGTCGACCGCTGACCAAGGAGCAGATGCACTACGCGGTCTCCGACGTCACTCATCTGCGCGATGTATTCGCCGCACTCGACGCCGATCTCAAGAAACGCGGCCGCAGCGACTGGGTCAGCGAGGAAATGGAGGTTCTGACCTCACCCCGAACCTACGACTTCCACCCCGAACGGGCGTGGGAGCGGCTGAAGACCCGGGTCCGCAAGCCGAAGGAACTGGCAGTGCTGATAGAGGTTGCGGCCTGGCGCGAACAGGAGGCGCAAAGCCGCGACGTGCCGCGCAGCCGCGTGTTGAAGGACGATGCGGTCGGCGACATCGCCACCCATGCGCCGACAAGCCTTGAGCGGCTGGCCGGTTTGCGCTCGCTGCCAAAGGGCTTCGACCGGTCGAAATGGGGCGCCGATATCGTCGCCGCCGTGCAGCGCGGCCTCGCCCGCGACCCCGCTTCGCTACCGAAGATCGAAAAGCCGCGCAGCAATTCCAACGGGGCCGCGACGGTGGAGCTTCTGAAGGTGCTGCTGCGAATGACGTCCGAGCGGCATGCGGTTGCCAGCAAGGTGATCGCGACGGTGGACGATCTCGAGCAGATCGCGGCCGACGACAATGCCGACGTCGGCGCGCTGCACGGCTGGCGCCGCGAACTGTTTGGCGAAGCAGCGCTGGCGCTGAAGCACGGCAAGCTCGCGCTGGCGGTCGAGAAAGGCCGCGTGATCAGGGTCGACCGGAGCTGATTTCCTCACCGCCACAGCGGTCGGCATCCCCTTTGAATTCGGCCGCGCCGGCAAGGTATCGGCCGGCGGCGCCAGATGCCACTTTGAGCTGACGCCAACAAACCAGGGAAGCCCCCGCTACCATCTGTACTCGACGCCGACAATGCCCTGATGCGATTGCATCGATGCGCGGAGCTTGCCGTCATAGTTGATGTACAGCCGAGTCCTTTCGGTCAGGCTGAGGGAGGCCGCCGCACCGACATCGGCGCCATACTGGCTCTCGCCGATGCCCTGCAGGGTGATGCTTTCGGGGCCGAGGCTGACCAGGATCGAGCCGTAGTTCTGCGCGACATTGTCGACGAATTTGCCATAGGCGGACAGATCGAGAATCTTCTGGTCGAAGATCCAGTAGTGCCCGATCTCGGCGCCCAGCAGAATCCGCGAGCGATCGACTGTCGTGCCACCCGCCATCACCGGATTGAGACCACCCGTTTCCTGAAACGCGCCGGTCGAGGCGCGCACATATTCGAACCCGGCCTTTGGTACGAGGCGGCTCTGACCCACATTCCAGTAATAGTTGAGTTCGGTGAGCGCGCCGTCGATCTGTCCGGTGTAGCCGGCGGTCGCCAGGCCAAAGCCGGTGTCGCGGCTGGAATTGATCTTGCCGACGCCATGGACCAGCGCCATCGCCCAGGTCCAGGGCCCCTTGTCCACCGAGGCGTTGAAGCCGAACTGAGTGAGGTCAAGCGACGCCGACTGCAGCGCCTGCGGAACGTCGATAGCGGTTCGGCCCTGGTCGATCGAAAGACCGACATTGACGCCCGGCGCCAGCGTCGCGCCGAGGCCCGCGACGCCGCCATAGGTCTGGCGGTGGTCGCCGACGAATGCACCCTGCGCTGACGTTGTGGTCGAAATGCCGTAGGCCTCGCCCCAGGTGCGGAAACGCAGCGGTGTGTCGATCGCCTCCGAAGCGCCACCGCCGTCCGGATTGTTGCGCAGCCTGTCACCGAAGCCGTGTGAGGCCTGGTTTCCGAGCCGCTCAAGGAAGCTGCTGCCGAGATCGGTTACCGTCGCTCCGGCCGCCAGGGTAGAATCGACCGAACTCGGGGCTGGCGTTGGCGGGGCTGGCGCGCGCCTCCCCTCCACGACCTGGGCGTGAGCAGCGGTGGACGCCAACCCGGCGACGAACCCGATGCCGACAGCAACCATGAGCGCCGTCCGCCATCGGCCGTTGCCGGCTTTTGCCGTTCGTGAATATCCCAATGAGCAGCGCATCAATATCATTCCTGCGAGGTGCGCAGCCGGAAAAAAATAGCAAAATATCTTTCGGTTGTGAGCGATTTGGTCCAAGTTCTCGCGATGCGTCAATCGGCGCCGCCACCCGCGCACAGTTGATTGCTGGATATTGTTGTTCTGCTGCCACAGGTCGAACACGCGAACCTGATGCCGAACGATTGCCGAGCCTGCACCAAAAGCTTGCTAACCAGCAAAATTCGTGTTGCAATATCGGGCACAATCGGATTCAGGCCGTTCGACTGTGCGTTTCGCGACCAGGAAATTAAGCAGACCTCGGTAAGCCCGTTTGTGGCGTGGCACGTGGAAATCGTGGCCGCGTCTTTTTTTCGTCCAGAAAACTTTGGGAGACAGGCGATGCAAAAGGGCACCGTCAAGTGGTTCAACCCGACCAAGGGTTATGGGTTCATCAAGCCGGCTGTCGGCGATAAGGACGTCTTCGTTCATATCTCCGCCGTCGAGCGCGCGGGACTCTCGACTCTCAACGAAAATCAGGTCGTGGAATATGACCTTGTGGAAAATCGCGGCAAGACCTCCGCGGAGAACCTGAAGGTATCCTAACTTCCTCGCGATCCGCGCATGCCAGCGTAACGTACTCCCCGGCTCGCGCCGGGGATTTTCTTGTGACCGAACAATGAGCGCCCCTGAAGCATTACGTCTCTAGCGCGGCGCGGGCGAGATCAGGCGCTGGCCGTGATCGATGCTGCCCGTCGTTCTGCAGATATTGCCTGCGAGGCGGATGCCGCCGCTGGCAAGCAGTCTCAACGCATCGGGATAGATGCGGTGCTCGACCTTCAGGATCCGCGCGGCGAGCGTCTCCGGCGTGTCGTCCTCGGCAACCGGAACGGCGCCTTGCATCACGATCGGCCCGGCGTCGGTTTCCGGAATGACGAAATGCACGGTGGCGCCGGAAATTTTTACTCCGGCTGCCAAAGCCTGACGCGCCGGATCGATTCCGGGAAATGAAGGCAGCAACGAGGGATGGATGTTGAGCATCCGGCCGTGCCAGCGCTGCACGAATTCGGCGGTCAACAGCCGCATGAAGCCGGCCAGGCAAATCAGCTCGACCCGGTGCTCGTCCAGCGCCGACTGCACCCGTGCCTCGAACGCCGCGCGATCCCGACCGAACGGCTTGCTCTCGACGATGGCGGTGGCAACGCCGTTCTGGACTGCGAGCGCCAGCCCGCCGGCGTCGGCGCGGTTGGAAATCACGACGACGATTTCGGCCGGGAAATCCTGTGCCCTGGCGGCCTGGATCAGCGCGGCCATGTTCGATCCACGTCCCGAAATCAGAATGGCGACCCGACGTTTCATCACTTCACTGCGCCAGATCGAGATGGCCGTTATAGACGACGCGTCGTTCGCCTTCGGCCTTGACCACCTCACCCAGCGGCGTAACGGCCTCGCCGCTCTCCTTGAAAACATCGGTGACCTGCTCGACGGCGTCGGATTTCACGATCGCGATCATGCCGATTCCGCAATTGAAGGTGCGCAGCAATTCGAGCTCGGCGATGCCGCCCTGCTCCGCCAGCCACTTGAACACCGGCAGCACCGGCAGGCGCGCCAGATCGATGCCGACGCCGAGATGCTTCGGCAGCACGCGCGGGATGTTGTCGGTGAAGCCGCCGCCGGTGATGTGGGCGAACCCCTTGACCGCGCCGGTCTCGCGGATCGCGCGCAGGCAGGAGCGCACGTAAAGCCGCGTCGGCGTCAACAGCGCGCCGCCCAAGGTCATGACCGGCGAGAACGGCGCCGGCGCGTCGTAGGCAAGCCGCGATTGTTCGACGATCTTGCGCACCAGCGAGAAGCCGTTGGAATGCACGCCCGACGAGGCGAGCCCGATCACCGCGTCGCCAGCCTCGATATCGCCCCGCGGCAACAACGTGCCGCGCTCGGCGGCGCCGACCGCGAAGCCACCGAGGTCGTAATCGCCGTCCTTGTAGAGTCCGGGCATTTCGGCGGTCTCGCCGCCGATCAGCGCACAACCGGATTCCCGGCAGCCTTCGGCGATGCCGGCCACGATCGCGGCCGCCGCTTCCGGATCGAGCCTGCCGCAGGCGAAATAGTCCAGGAAGAAAAGCGGCTCGGCGCCCTGCACCACGAGATCGTTGACCGACATCGCCACCAGGTCGATGCCGATGCCGCCATGCAGGCCGGTCTCGATCGCGATCTTGAGCTTGGTGCCGACGCCATCGGTGGCCGCGACCAGCACCGGATCGGTAAAGCCGGCGGCCTTGAGGTCGAACAGGCCGCCGAACCCGCCGATCTCGGCATCGGCGCCGGAACGGGCGGTGGCGCGAACCAGCGGCTTGATCATGTCGACCAGGCGATTGCCCGCATCGATGTCGACGCCCGAATCCGCGTAAGTGAGGCCGTTTTTTCCGTCGGTCATGCCTGATTCCAGGTGATGGCGGCTGGTTACGTCTGAATCCGCCGCTGTGCAATGGCTCGCCAGCCGCGCCCGCCTGTACTATGTACAACAGGAACCAAGTTCGGCCAAAGGGCAGTATCCTTAGCGAAATCAGGCCGGTAGTAGGCGGGAAGCGCCGCGTGAGTATTCCGAATATCATTACGCTGGGCCGCATCCTTTTGGTCCCGTTCATCGTCTGGGCGATCGCCTCCAACCAGATGGAGATCGCGTTTGCGATCTTCGTCGTCGCCGGCGTCAGCGACGCGGTTGACGGCTTTCTGGCAAAACGCTTCAACATGACGAGCGAACTCGGCGCCCTGCTCGATCCGCTAGCCGACAAGGCGCTGCTGGTGTCGATCTATGTGGCGCTGGGGATCTGGGGCGCGTTGCCGCGCTGGATCGTCATCCTGGTGGTTTCGCGCGACATCATGATCGTCGGCGCTGTGATCGTGTCATGGTTGTTCGGCAAGCCCGTCCAGATGAAACCGCTGATGGTGTCGAAGCTCAACACCGCTGCCCAAGTGGCGTTCGCGGCGCTGGTGCTGGGCTCGATCGGCTTCGGCTTCAATATCGCACCCTACGACCAGTTGCTGATGGGCCTCATTACGATCTTTACATTGCTGTCGGTCTCCCTCTATCTCGTGGAATGGGCGCGGCACATGAGTACGATCGAAACCCGTTGAGCTGAACTTCTGACCGCCAGCGCCGCCGGCGCTGTCCGGCATGGAGTGATTGCGTGGCAAGCCGCGTTCAACCTCGTCAGCTTGCATTCGCGTTGCCGCACGCCGAAAGCCTTTCCCGCGACAATTTTCTCGAAGGGCCGGCCAATGCCGCCGGGCTGGCGTTGGTCGATAGCTGGCCCGATTGGCCCAATCGGGTGATGCTGCTGGTCGGCCCCGAAGGTTCCGGCAAGAGCCACCTCGCCGCGATCTGGGCCGAACAGACCGGCGCCCGTTCCACCAGCGCGCACGTCCTCACCGCCGCGGAAGTGCCGGGCCAGCTTGCCACGGGAGCGCTGGTGGTCGAGGATTTGAAATCCGCGGAATTCGACGAGCGCGCGCTCTTCCATCTGCTGAACCTCGCGCGCGAAGACACCGCATCGGTACTCATCACCACGCGCGTGCCGGCAGCTTCCCTCAAGATCGAACTGCGCGATCTCAAGTCTCGCCTTCGCGCGATACCGGCGGTCGAACTGGCGGAGCCGGACGATCGGCTGTTCAGGGCGCTGATCGTCAAATTCTGCGCCGACCGCCAGATGACGGTTGACGAAAGTGTGGTCGGCTTTCTCGCCACCCGGATCGAGCGGTCGGTTGTCGCCGCGCGGCAGACGGTGGAACTGCTGGATAACGAGGCGCTGCGGCTGGGCCGCCCCGTGACCCGGACACTGGCGGTTGAACTACTGCGCGACGGCAGGCGTCAGGCCGACCCCAGACCGGGCTTAAGTCCAAATCAAGACTAATACTTTGCCATTCGCGCGGCCCGCTCCCGCCTTGACGGCGGCCGCGGCCGGAACGTCAATGTCATTGAAACGTCATCGCGATAAAACATGCTTTGCAGTGCGCTGCCGCAAATCGCCTGGCCGCTCGTCTCGAGATGGATCGAATTCTTATGGACTCCACACAAGTCATTGTAATTAAAGAAAAAGATGAGAAAACTGAGACCACCTCGTCGATGGCCCAGAGTCCCGAGCGCTTCATCAACCGCGAGCTTTCCTGGCTGCATTTCAACCGCCGGGTGCTCGAGGAATCCGTCAATCCCCGTCATCCCGCGCTGGAGCGGGTCAGGTTTCTGTCGATTTCCGCCAACAACCTTGACGAGTTCTTTATGGTCCGGGTCGCCGGCATCAAGGCCCAGGTCCGCGAGGGCATTACCGAACGCAGCCCGGACGGGCTGACGCCCTCGGAACAGCTCGTCATGATCAACGAGATGGTCTCGACGCTCGCCAACGACCAGCAGGCGATCTGGCGCGATCTGCGCGGGCTGCTCGCCGGCGTCGGCATCGTGCTGGTTGACGGCCGCGACGTCCCCAAGCCCGAGCGCGGCTGGATCGAGGATCATTTCCTCCACAACATCTTTCCCCTGCTCACCCCGCTCGCGATCGACCCGGCGCACCCTTTCCCCTTCATCCCGAGCCTCGGCTTTACCGTAGCGCTGCATCTGGCGCGGGTGTCCGACGGCAAGCCGATGAACGCGCTCATTCGCATGCCCGGCAAGATCGACCGCTTCATCCGCATGCCCGCCGGCAAGGACGGCACGGTGCGGCTGATCACGCTGGAAGAGGCTACCGGCCTGTTTATCGGCCGCCTGTTCCCCGGCTATACCGTCAAGGGCCAGGGCGCCTTCCGCATCATCCGCGACTCCGAACTCGAAATCGAGGAAGAAGCCGAAGACCTGGTACGCCTGTTCGAAACCGCCCTGAAGCGACGCCGGCGCGGATCGGTGATCCGGCTCGAGATCGAAGCCAAGATGCCCGAGGAGTTGCGCGCTTTCGTGCAGCATGCGCTGTCGACCGCGCCGGACGAGGTTCTGCTGGTCGACGGCGTGCTGGCAATGAACGAATTGTCGCAACTGACCCGGCTCGACCGCCCCGACCTCGAATTCGTGCCTTACGTGCCGCGCCATCCCGAGCGCGTGCGTGACCATGGCGGCGATATCTTCGCTGCGATCCGGCAGAAGGATCTGATCGTCCACCACCCTTACGAATCGTTCGACGTCGTGGTCCAGTTCCTGCAACAGGCGGCGCGCGATCCTGATGTCGTCGCCATCAAGCAGACGCTGTACCGCACCTCGAACAACTCGCCTATCGTGCGGGCGCTGGCGGAGGCGGCCGAGGCCGGCAAGTCGGTGACCGCGTTGATCGAACTCAAGGCGAGGTTCGACGAGGAAGCCAACATCCGCTGGGCGCGCGACCTCGAGCGCGCCGGCGTACAGGTGGTCTACGGCTTCCTCGAGCTGAAGACCCACGCCAAGCTGTCATTGATCGTGCGCCGCGAGAGCGGCAGCCTCACCACCTATGTCCATACCGGCACCGGCAACTATCATCCGGTGACCGCGCGCATCTATACCGACCTGTCCTACTTCACCTCCGATCCGATCATCGGCCGCGACGCCGCGCGCGTGTTCAACTACATCACCGGTTATGCCGAACCGCGCGATATCGAGAAGATGGCGGTATCGCCGCTCACCCTGCGCAAGCGCATCCTCGAACATATTCGCGGCGAGACCGGGCACGCACGCCACGGCAGGCCGGCGGCGATCTGGATGAAGATGAACGCGCTGGTCGACCCCGACATCATCGACGCGCTGTATGAGGCCTCACAGGCCGGCGTCTCGGTCGAGCTGGTGGTGCGCGGCATCTGCTGCTTGCGGCCCGGGATTCCCGGCCTCTCAGAAAACATCCGCGTCAAGTCGGTGATCGGCCGGTTCCTCGAACACGGCCGGATCTACTGCTTTGGCATGGGCCAGGGCCTGCCCGGCGCCAAGGCAGCTGTGTATATCTCGTCGGCCGACATGATGCCGCGCAACCTCGACCGCCGTGTCGAAGTGCTCTGCCCGCTGCAAAATCCGACGGTGCATCAGCAGGTTCTCGAACAGATCATGGTCGCCAACCTGAAGGATACCGAGCAAAGCTGGCAATTGTTGCCGGACGGGTCTTCAACGCGTATGAAGGCCGCGAAGGGCGAGGAGCCCTTCAACCTGCATAGCTATTTCATGACGAATCCGAGTTTGTCCGGCCGTGGAAAGTCGCTCAAGGAATCTTCGCCGCGGCGCCTCACGCGCCGCAACGAGCGTCAGCAATCGCCATAAGGGATTTTCGAGGTGAAGCGGCCGCGCAAGCGCACCAGCGTCGCGGTCATCGACATCGGCTCCAACTCGGTGCGTCTCGTCGTCTACGCGTCGATGGCCCGCAGCCTGGTGACGATCTTCAACGAGAAAACGCTGTGTGGCCTCGGCCGCGAAGTCCAGAGCACCGGCCTGCTGGCACCCGATGCGGTGGCGAAAGCGCTCACCTCGCTGCGGCGGTTTCGCGCATTGTGCCGGGTGCAGAAGGTCGGACGTGTCTACGCGATCGCCACCGCCGCCTGCCGCGACGCCACCAACGGCTCCGAATTCATCGCCAAGGCCGAGCGCATTTGTGGCGTCAGGATCAACATCCTGTCCGGGCCGCGCGAGGCGCGACTGTCCGCGCTCGGTGTCGTATCGGGCGTACACCGGCCGGACGGCATCGTCGGCGATCTCGGCGGCGGCTCGCTGGAACTGATCGACGTGCGCGGCAATCGCCTGCACAGCGGCGTGACGCTGCCGCTCGGAGGCCTGGCGCTGCAGGACTCCTCGGATCGCTCTCTGAAGCGCGCCGAGCGCATTGTGCGGACCGATCTTTCCGGGGTCGACCAGTTGAAGGCCGGTCGCGGTCGCATCTTCTATGCGGTTGGCGGCACCTGGCGCGCGCTGGCGCGCATCCATATCATCCAGAGCGGCTATCCGTTGCGGGTCATGCACGGCTATTCGATCCCGGCGCCGGCCGCGCTCGATTTCCTGCAGCGGCTGCGCCGTCTCGCCGCCGCCAACATGCTCGCCAATATCGAGGTCGTCGCCGACGCGCGGCGACCGCTGTTGACCTATGCGGCGTTGGTGCTCGAATACATCATCCGTGTCGCCAAACCGAAGATCATCGTGTTTTCGACCTTCGGCGTGCGCGAGGGCCTGCTCTACGAGTTGCTGCCGCAGGCCGAACGCGCGCAGGACGGGCTGCTCTGCGCCGCGCAGGACCTCAACGAACTTTTGTCGCGCTCGGCGCGTCACGCACAGGAACTGATCGGATGGACCGATCGCCTGATCCGGGTGGCAAAGCTGCACGAAACCGAGGAAGACCGGCGGTTGCGCCACGCCGCCTGCCTGCTCTCGGATATCGGATGGCGGGTGCATCCGGACTATCGCGGCGAGCAAACCCTCAATCTCATCACCAACGGCAATTTCGGCGCGGTCAGCCATGTCGGCCGGGCGTTCATCGCCCTTTCGGTGTTTTATCGCTATGCCGGTCTCAGCACAGAAAACGAGCCGCCGGCGCGGATTCGCGAACTGGTGCCGCTCCATATGGACGAGCGGGCGCGCGTTCTCGGCGCGGCGTTTCGTGTGGCCCATCTGGTATCTGCGGCGCGGCCCGGCGTATTGCCCGCAACCCATTTCCGCACCGGCGAGCGCAAGCTGATGCTGGTGTTCGAACATCAGATGGTCGATCTCGTCGCCGATCGCGTCGGGAGCCGTTTCAAGCAACTCGCCCGTCTGCTGGGCCGCTCGGGATCGATCGTCCGGCGGTAAGCAACGACGTGCAATCCGGCCTAATTCGCCAAAGCGGCTGCCACGATATCCGAACCCTTCGCGACATTGATCGTGGCGGGATGGATGTTCGGTGATAGCATGGCCGACATCACGGAAGCTGACTTCACGGAAGCTGACTTCAAAGTCGCCTAAAGGTCCTGGTTATTTAACGGCTCTCGGCGAATTTGATAGCGGCAAAGCCGTCCGCTTAAGTTGAATGCCGGGAGCACAGCCCCTGGCTCATTCGCACCGGCGCATGACAGGAGAACTTGACCGTGGCTGACTACAGTACCCTATCGCTGGCCGAGTTGGATGATCGCATTGCCGTCGTTCGCGACAATATCAGGCAATTGATCGAGCAAGCCGCCGCTGCTTCAGGCGAGCGCAACGAAGAGCGTGTATCGGAACGCCTGGAACAGCAGAACGCTGAACTGGACGCGCTGTCCAAGGCGCGCGATGCGCGTTCAGTCAGGCGTTAGAACATTGACGGAATCGTGTTGATCCCGATGCCGTCGCGTGGTTCAGCGCTTACGCCGGATCGGCCGGCTGACCCCTCTCGTCCGCAACCGGCCCCGCAAGCCGATCACTGCGTCGAAGCGCGCGTCGCCGCCAGATCGACCCCGCCACCAGCACGACGACCACACCCAGCACCGAGCAGATATATTCGCCGATATCGCCGCCGAGGCGAATATGCGGTATCCAGCCGAAAATCGCCGAGCTTGCGTCGAGATCCAGCGCGATTTTCCCCGCGAGCACGCGATCGAGGATCGGCTGAATGGCGGGGTCGGTCGCGATCACATCGCCCGCGATCCAGCCGAGCAATGCCGCACCGAGCCAGATCAGGATGGGAAGCCGGTCCAGCATCAGCATGATCAGGGCAGCGCCCGCGATGATCAGGGGTATGCTGATGGCCATGCCCAGCACCAGCAATGCAATCTCTCCGTCGGCGGCAGCGGCGACCGCGATGACGTTGTCGAGACTCATGATGATGTCGGCGATCACCACGATCCTGATCGCGTGCCAAAGGCTGGTGCCCGCGGTGACATCGCCGCCGCGTTCTTCCGGCACCAGCAGCTTGGCCGCAATCCAAAGCAACGCCAACCCGCCGACCAGCTTGAGATAAGGCAGGCTCATCAGCGTCGCGACGATGCCGGTGAAGGCAATCCGCAGCACCACGGCGATGCCGGCGCCGATGGTCGTCCCCCACAGCCTTTGCCGCGGCGCCAAGCCGCGGCATGCCATCGCGATCACCAGCGCGTTGTCGCCGGACAGCAGCACGTTGATCCAGATGATCTTGCCGACCGCGAGCCAGAACGACGGCTTGACGAGATCCGCCTGGAATTGGGTCAGAAACGCTCCGACATCGGCGGACACGACGTGTAGCCAGTTCACAGTCCGCCCCTGTTGGGCCGGCGGCCCTTGCGGCTAGAGCCTTTTCCGTTCCGATCGAATCGGAACGCGGCTCTGGATTCTTATTTTGACGCGTTTTGCTTTACGCGAACCGATATCCACCCACGGATCAAGTCCGAGGGCGTGCTTCGCTCGAAAACGCTCCAGAATGTCGCGCGAAATTCCGCGTCAATCAACCGACGATTTCGTTGCCCGAGAAAAACTGCGCGATTTCGATGGCCGCGGTCTCGGGAGCGTCAGAACCATGCACCGAGTTCTCACCGATCGAATTGGCGTGCAGCTTGCGGATGGTGCCTTCGGCCGCCTTGGAAGGATCGGTCGCGCCCATGACGTCACGGTGCCGGAGCACGGCCCCCTCACCTTCGAGCACCTGAACAACAACCGGACCGGAGATCATGAAATCCACCAGTTCGCCGAAAAAGGGCCGCGCCTTGTGAACGGCATAGAACGTTTCGGCCTGTTCGCGGGTCATGCGGATGCGTTTTTGCGCCACGATGCGAAGGCCCGCTTTCTCGATCAGCGCATTGATTGCGCCGGTGAGATTACGCTTGGTCGCGTCCGGCTTGATGATCGAAAAGGTGCGTTCAATCGCCATGATCTCGTCCTTGAATACGGCTGATGGGAGTTGCGGCGCTTATATCGGCGCCATGGTAGGACGGCAAGCCAAGCGGGCTGACAATGCCTCCAAGGGTCAAGATTAACGCGATTTCACCAAGGTGAACCCAGCCTGAAACGCGCATCCCGGTCCGGTTCATACTCGGCGGGATAGGCTCGCGGACAACCGGCTGTCCATTGCAGGCAAAAGGCATCCGGGATCCGCGATTTGACCGGTGGCGCAAAACTTGCGCCGAAGCATCGAAGGAGATGATCCATGTTGTTACGCAAACTCTCGCTTGTTGCAGTTGCCGCGGCATCGCTGGGTGCGGCCGCATTGGCGCCAACCTCGGCCTCGGCCTGGGATGGTCACGGCTGGCACGGAGGCTGGCATGGTGGTGGCTGGCACCACGGTTACGCCTGGGGCGCTCCGCGCTTCTACGTCGGCGGCCCCGCCTACTATGGCTACGGTTACGGCGGCTGCTATGTGCGGCGATTGGTCCCGACTCCCTGGGGCCCGCGCTGGCGCCTGATCAACCGCTGTTATTGATCCCCGTCCAAACGATTGTGGTCTGAAAGCGCCCCGGCCAGGAAACGGCCGGGGCCTTTTTGTTCCCGCTCGCTCTGCAAAGTCCTGCGGGAACCATGTCGCAGTTATTCATTCCCTTTTTAGCCCGACCCGAGAAACCAATTTTGAGCGGGAGACTTGACCCGGCAACGGAAGCGATTCAGCGGAAGAACGCGGAACGAACCATGGTCAGCCGAATCAACGAAATCAGCGAGACGATCGACCATGCTACCAGCCGATCGATTTGCGACGCTGTCGGCGAACGGCTCCGGCAGAGCCTGCGGCCGGAAGCCTTGCAGCCATCCGTGTACCTGGACCATCTGTTGGACGAATTCCGCCGGCGTGATCGGGAAGATGCCGCGCGACACTGACGAACGGAAGACATTCTGCCGACCGCCGCCGCGCGGCGGTTCCGATATAATTGGGTTGCCTTTGGCTGCAGCTTTGGTGACAAGGCCGCATGCTTTCCATCACCGACATCTCGCTCCGAATCGCCGGACGACTGCTCATCGACAACAGTTCCGTGCAAATCGTGCCCGGCGCCCGTGTCGGGTTCGTCGGCCGCAACGGCGTCGGTAAATCCACCCTGTTCCACGCGATCCGAGGCGACCTGCCTCTGGAGAGCGGCAGTATCTCGATCCCGCCGCGCTGGCGCATCGGCAGCCTAGCCCAGGAAGCGCCCGACGGGCCGGAAAGCCTGCTCAACGTCGTATTGAAAGCCGATCTCGAGCGTGAAGCGCTGCTCCACGAAGCCGAGACAGCGCACGATCCGGTGCGGATCGCCGATATCCAGACCCGGCTCGTCGATATCGACGCGCACTCGGCGCCGGCGCGCGCCGCCGCGATCCTCTCCGGGCTTGGATTTTCCACCACGGACCAGGCGCGGCCCTGCTCCGAATTCTCCGGCGGCTGGCGAATGCGGGTCGCGCTCGCCGCGACGCTGTTCGCTGCGCCCGACCTGCTGCTCCTCGACGAGCCGACCAACTCTCTCGACCTCGAAGGCACGCTGTGGCTGGAAGA
>JAGXAF010000078.1 GCA_018971675.1 Bradyrhizobium sp. | reverse complement strand
GCGGCGCTTTTTACCGTCGAGCCGCCGTTGCTTCGAGCCGAAGGTCGGCTTGGTTGGCCGCCGCGGAGTCGGTCGCACCGTGGCCTGACGCAGCAATTCGACCAGCCGGTCGATCGCATCGGCGCGGTTGCGCTCCTGGGTGCGGAAACGCTGGGCGTGGATCACGATCACGCCGTCCTTGGTCATGCGCTGGCCGGCCAGCCGGCCGAGTCGCGCCTTGACGTCGTCGGCCAGCACGACCCGGCGTGTATCGAATCGCAACTGGGCGGCGGTCGCGAGCTTGTTGACGTTCTGTCCGCCCGGACCGGAGGCGCGCACGAAACCGATCTCGATATCGTTTTCGTCGATCAGCATATCGCGGGATATCCGCAGCATCGCGTCACCGGAGGTCGAAGGAAGGCCGGTATGTAACACATCCTTCGATAGGCCGCGCGATGCGGTCGCGCTCAGTTCGCGGTCGGCGGCGGGGTTGCGGCGGCGGGCTCGGCGGCAGCTTGCGGGGTGCGGCCGACGATCACGGTAAGCAGCCCCTGGCCCCATAGCTGTTTCGCCACCGCGCTCGCCTGGTCCAGCGTCACGGCGTCGACGATGGCGTTACGCTTCTCGATGTAGTCGATGGGGAGGCGGTCGAGCTGGTATTGCAGCATCACCGAAGCCAGTTTCGACGAAGTGTCCAGCGCCAGCATCTGCGATCCCTTCAGGTAGGACTTGGCCTCGTCCAGCTCCTTCCGGGTCGGACCATCCTCGGCCATGCGACGGACTTCCTTGCTGATGGCCTCGACGGTTTCGCCGGCGCGATCGGCGCGGGTTCCGGTATTGCCGATGAACAGCGCGGAGTGTTCCATCCACAACAGCGCCTCATAGACCGAATAGGCAAGGCCGCGCTCTTCGCGGACCTCGCGGTAAAGCCGCGACGACGATCCGCCGCCGAGAATGTGGTTGACGACATAGGCGGCCATGAAGTTCGGGTCGTGGCGGCGAATGCCGGGGCCGCCGAATGCCACGATGGTTTGCGGCACGTCGAGCGGAATGAACGCGCGTTGCGGCGGCTTCGCGGCCTCCACGTCGGCAACCGGCGTCAGGCTGGCTTTCGCCGGCAGGCTGCCGAAGGTGCGGTCGAGCAGCTTGCCGAGCGCGTCGGGATCGACATCGCCGACCACGGCGATCCGCAGCGTATCCCTGGCCAGCACGCGGCCGACATAGTCCCTGAGATCGGTGACCGTGATTCTTGGCACGCTTTCCAGGGTGCCGTTGGATGGCCGGCCGTAGGGGTGGTTGCCATAGGCCATTTCCAGGAATTTGTGGCCGGCGAGCGCGGTCGGGCTCGTGGTCTCGCTCTGCAGATTGGAAATCTCCTGGGAGCGGATGCGCTCGACATCGACACTGTCGAAATGCGGCGCGGTCAGCGACATCCGCAGCAGATCGAATGCCTCGTCTTTGTTGTCCTTGAGCATGCGCAGCGCGCCGCGGAAATGATCGCGCGACGAACTGAAGCTCAATTCGATGGCGCGGCGCTCGAGCCGTTCGTGGAAGGTTCTGGAATCGAGATCGCCTGAACCTTCGTCGAGCAAGTCGCCGACCAGATTGCCGACACCGGGCTTGTCGGCCGGATCCTGTGTCGCGCCGCCCATGAAGGCATATTGCATCGCAATCAGCGGCACGGTGGCATCCTGAACGAACCAGGCCTCGATGCCGCCCGGTGATACCAGATGCCGGATCTTCGAAGCCGCATGCGCGAGCTTTGGTGCGAAAGGCGCGATCGCGAGGCCGGCGCCAAGGGCCAATGCGGCGCGCCGCGTGAAAACAACGGGAGGGATCACGAGCGCTTCTCCTCGCGTTTCGGCGTCGTGTCCTTGACCAGATAGCCGGTCACGGATCGCTTCTTGTCGAGCCATTTCTGCGCGGCGGCGCGGACCTGTTCGGCGCTTACCGCGCGGATGCGATCCGGCCAGTTCCGGATATCGTCGATCGACAGGCCGGTGGTCAGTGCCGCGCCATACCAGCGCGCCAGAGTGACCTGACTGTCCTGGGCGTAGATCGCCTGCGCGATCAATTGGGTCTTGACGCGTTCGAGATCCTCGGCGGGCACCGGGTTCTGCGCGATTTCCGCGATCACATGGTCGACCACCTGCTCGACTTGCGCGAAGGTGATGCCGGGCTTCGGCGAGACCGAGATCGTGAATTGCGTGTCATCGAGCGCGGTCCCCTGATATCCGGCCGCGGCATTGACGGCGAGCGGCTTGTCGACCACCAGCGCGCGGTAGAGGTAGGAGTTGCTGCCGTTGCCCATCAACTGCGCGAGCACGTCGAGCGCGGCGCTTTCGCCGGGCGCGGCGGTGGTAGCCGACGGCACCAGGTAGTAGCGCATCATCTGGGGCTGTTCGACGCGCGGATCGGCAAACGTCACCGTGCGCGGCGCGATCGGGGTCGGTTCCTGCGGGCGGATGCGCCGCGCCGGGATCGCGGGTTGCGGCGCGACGACGCCGAATGTCCGCTCCGCCATCGGGCGGATTTCGTCAGCATCGACGTCGCCGGCGATCACCAGCGTCGCGTTGTTCGGCGCATAGAAGCGGCGGTAGAACGCCAGCGCATCCTCGCGGTCGAGCTTCTCGATCTCCCGGTGCCAGCCGATCGCCGGCCGTCCGTAGGGGTGATTGAGATACAGCGCCGCCATGATCTGCTCGGTCAACCGCGCTTCCGGATTGTTGGCGACCCGCATGTTGTACTCCTCAAGCACCACGTCGCGCTCGGGCAGCACGTTCTCGTCCTTGAGAACGAGGCCGGTCATGCGATCGGCCTCGAACTCCATCACGGTGCCGAGCTGGTCGCGCGGCACGCGTTGGAAGTAGCCGGTGTAGTCGGTCGAGGTGAAGGCGTTTTCGTTGCCGCCGATCCGCCGCACGGTCTTGGAAAACTCGCCGGCCGGATGCTTGCTGGTGCCCTTGAACATCAGGTGTTCGAGAAAATGCGCGAGCCCCGATTTGCCGGGAGTCTCGTCGGCGGAGCCGACCTTGTACCAGATCATCTGCGTGACCACGGGGGTGCGGTGATCCGGGATCACCACGACCTTCAGTCCGTTGGAAAGCGTGAAGGTCGCGGGCGGATGGGAGGTGACGCTGCCCTGCGCGAACGCGCCGGGAGCGAAGAAAGCGAACGTCAAAGCCAGCGCGGCGAAGATCGAGGCAGCAAAACGATATAAGGGCATCGTGACCTGTCTGAAGGCCCGAACGAACAGGTTCGGAGTGAAATCGCGGATAGCGTACACCGCGCGTCTGACGTCGAGCGTCACGAAGCCGCGAGACCGGCTTAACTGTTCGCCATCTTCAATGGCTGGTTTGGTAACCGGATTGGTTATTATTGGCCTCGAATGGCTTGTTCAGCGATTCCTTGGGGCCGGTGCCGTAGGCGAAATTCGGCGACGGCGTTTGATATCCGACCGGAGGTTGGGTCAGGGACTCCCGGTCCGGCTCACCCGTGAAAGGCGCGGACTCGGTGGTATTGCCGTGGAACATGCCCATCAAGCCTCCACTATAGCCGAGCTGGGACGGGCTAAGCGGATTGGCATTGGGATTGCCGGCGCCGGGCACCGCGCTATCGGAAACCGCCGTGCCGCCCGATGTTCCCTGGGCGGTCCTGGCAACATTGAGTTCGCTCGGCTTGAGGACGCGCGCCGCTTCCATCGGATCCTTGTTTTCTTTCTTTCGGGCCGCGATCGCCTTCTTGCGGCGTGCTTCGTCGGGGTCCTTCGGCCAGTTCGGCACGTTCACCTCGGCCGACGCGGAAGCCGGCGGCGGCAGATCGAGGTTCGGCGGCACGACCAGCGGCGACCGCTCGCGATAATCGATGCCGCGGTTTTCCATGTTGGTGGCGCCGATTCCCGACATGATGTCGCCGATGAGTTTCTCCTCGAAGGTCCGGTCGTCATTGTCGTCGTCCTGGGCGCGCGCGACACCGACCGTCATCACCAGACCGATGCCCAGCGCGGCAGCCGCGATCCGGAGCGCGCGCACCGGCACGCCGCTCGAATTCCGCCGCAACCAACCACTGGTTCTGGTCTTGCGCATTATTCTGTTCCCGTTCAAAGTTCCTGTTCAACAGCTCCGCGGCGCGTGCAGATCCGGCATGGCTTCGCGACTGCAGCAATGGGCAGCCGGAGGGTCCTATTCGACCGGGATCAGGGCGCTTTTGCGGCGGGTGCCCCCACCAGGGAATCATACAATAGGGTTGCCACGCCAGCAACAATCGCCGAATCGGCAAGGTTGAATACGTACCAATCCCACCGGTGCCCCCCGATCTGGAGGTGGAACAGGGCGAAATCGACCACCGCGCCATAGGCGAGGCGGTCGATGGCGTTGCCGATGGCACCTCCGATGATCAGGCCGAGCGCCAGGGTGGCCAAGAGGGTGCGCGAGCGCGCCATCCAGATCGCCAGAACAATCACCGCTACCGCCTTGATCGTCATCAAGATGACCTGGGCGAGCGCGCCGTCATTCTGAAACCAGCCGAAGCTGATCCCCGGATTCATCGCCAGCACCAGATCGAAAAACGGCGTCACGCGCACCGCGCCGCGGTGGGCGATGTCGAAGACGAACAGCAGCCAGAGCTTCGACGCCTGGTCGAGCGCGAGCACGATCATGGCGGCGATCACGCCCAGGCGGAGAGGGGAGCCACGAAAGCTTTCGATACCTGACAATTATCTGGCCTGCTTTTTCTTTCTGGTCTTCTTTTTGGTCTTCGTTCGTGCGCTGCCTTTGCTCGATTTCCGGGCGACCTTTTTCCTGGTCTTGTTTTTCTTGGTTTTGTTCGCGGCTGAAGCGCGGTTCTTTCCCGGCTGTTTGGCGGCTTTCCTCGCCGTCTTGGCCTTTTTGGTTTTGGCAGTCTTCCTTGCTTTGGCCTTGGCGGCTTTCCCGGCTTTGGCTTTCCTGGCTTTGGCTTTCTTGGCTCTTGCGGTTTTGCTGGTCGCCGCCTTTGCCTTGGCCGTTCTCTTGCCTCCGGCCTTGTTGGCTTTTGGGTTGCTGCCAGCTTCGACCGCGGCCGTTGCCTTGGCAACCTTGTCGGCTACCGCTGTTGTTGAGCCAATATTCTCCGGGCCGCCTTGCCCGGTCGACGGCTGCTCGATCGGCGTGACAGGCTCGGCCCGTTCATCGCTCCAACCGAGCGCCTTCCATTCCCGCAGCGCCTGCGCATCGCGCGGCGAGACGTCCGGATATTCGGCATCTTCCCCGACCGTCGGCAGGATCTTCCAGCAGCGCGCGCATTTGGTCCCGGTAGCCGTCTCGACCACGACGGCGACGCCAGGCACGCCATCGAGCCGGAATGCGTCAGCCGGCGCATCGCCGTCCCTCACTTCGTAACCGGAGGTGATGCAGACCTCCGCGAGATCGACGTCGAACAGCGTGGCAAGCATGGCGCGGTCGGCGACGTAAACCACAGGTGCCGCCTCCAGCGACGAGCCGATCCGCTTGGCGGCGCGCTCGACCTCGAGTGCACCGGTGACGACGCGGCGGACGTTGCGGATGGTTTCCCATTTCGCGGCCAACGCATCGTTGCGGAAAGTCTCGACGCCGTCGGGAAACAGCGTGAGATGCACCGATGGCTCGGCGTCCGGTCGGTACATCCGCCATGCCTCTTCCGTGGTGAACGACAGGATCGGCGCCAGCCATTTCAGGATCGAATCGCAGAGCATGTCGATCGTGGTCAGCGCCGCCTTGCGCGCCGCCGATGACGGCGGATCGCAATACAGCGTGTCCTTGCGGATGTCGAAATAGAACGCCGATAATTCGGTGTTCATGAATGCCGCGAGGCTCGCGACCACGGTCTTGTAGTCGAACCCGGCATAGGCGTTGCGGACGACCACCGCCTGCCCGGCGAGCTGATGCAGCATCAGCCGTTCCAGTTCAGGCATGTCGGCGGGGGCGACCGCATCCCTGGCGTCGAAATGGTGCAGCGTGCCGAGCATCCAGCGGATCGAGTTGCGCAGCTTGCGATAGGTTTCGACGGTGTTTTTGAGGATTTCCGGGCCGATGCGCTGGTCGTCGGCCTAGTCGGTGGCGCAGACCCAGCGCCGGAGGATGTCGGCGCCGGACTGCGCCATCACCCTTTGCGGCTCGACGGTGTTGCCGAGGGATTTCGACATCTTGCGGCCGTTCTCGTCGAGCGTGAAGCCGTGGGTCAGCACCACGTCGAACGGCGCGCGGCCGCGGGTGCCGCAGCTTTCCAGCAGTGACGACTGGAACCAGCCGCGATGTTGGTCCGATCCTTCCAGGTACATCACGGTGTCGCGGCCGCCATCGACCTTGCGCCTGACGCCGGCCAGTCCCGGAAAATGCACGGAATCTTCCAGCACGAAAGCATGCGTGGAGCCGGAATCGAACCAGACGTCGCAGATGTCGTCGACCTTTTTCCATTCCTCGTTGGCGCGCGGGCCGAGGAAGCGTTCGCGCGCGCCGTCCATGTACCAAGCGTCGGCGCCTTCTGTTTCGAAGGCCTCGGCGATGCGCTGGTTGACGGCCTCGTCCTGCAGGATTTCAGCCGAGCCATCGGCCTTCTCGCGCACGAACACCGCGATCGGCACGCCCCAGGCGCGCTGCCTGGAGATCACCCAGTCCGGCTTGCTGTTGATCATGCCGTTGATGCGGTTCTGGCCCGACGGCGGCACCCATTGCGTCACCGAGATCGCTTGCAGCGCGCGGGCGCGCAGTGTGTCGCCCGCATGAACTCCCTCCCCCCTTGCGGGGGAGGGTTGGGGAGGGGGGTAAGCCGCATATGCTGCCGTTGTGGTTCCCCCCACCCCCGACCTCGGGAGCGAGCCTTGCTCGCCCCGGACCCCGCGAGGGGGAGGGGAGGAAGTCACGATGTCCTTATCCATCGCGATGAACCATTGCGGCGTGTTGCGGAAGATCACCGGCTTCTTCGAGCGCCAGGAATGCGGGTATTGATGCTTGAGCCGGCCGCGCGCCAGCAGTTTGCCGGCGTCGACCAGCGCCTTGATCACGGCCTCGTTGGCGTCGCCCTTTTCGCCCTTGTCGTTGATGACGCGCTTGCCCGTAAAACCCGGCGCCTGATCGGTCAGTGCGCCGTTCTCGTCGACGGTGTAGGGGATCGTGGTGTTGATGCCGCGCGGCGCCAGTTCGCGCGCATTCGACATCCAGACGTCGAAGTCTTCGCGGCCGTGACCGGGCGCGGTATGCACGAAGCCGGTGCCGGCGTCGTCGGTGACGTGATCGCCGGCAAGCAGTGGAACCGTGAATTCGTATCCGCCGGCGAGACCGCGCAAGGGATGCGCGCATTCTACCACGTCAAGCGAATCCGCTGGGACGTCGCGGACCTTTTCGAAAGCTGTGACGCGCGCCGGCTTGAACACACTTTCCGCAAGAGCATCCGCCAGAATCAGAAGATCGCCCGGTTTGGCCCAGTTGTCGGCCGGCGATTCCGTCACCTTGTAGAGGCCGTAGGCGATTTTCGGCGAGAAGCTGATGGCCCGGTTGCCGGGCAGCGTCCACGGCGTCGTGGTCCAGATCGCGACGGACGCAGAAGCCAGCGCGCCGTGCGCGGGATTTGCGACCGGAAACTTCACCCACACCATGTCCGAGGTATAATCCTCGTATTCGACCTCGGCTTCGGCGAGCGCGGTCTTTTCGACCACGCTCCACATCACCGGCTTGGAGCCGCGATAGAGCGTGCCGTTGGCGGCGAACTTCATCAATTCGCGCGCGATCTGGGCTTCGGCGAAATAATCCATGGTGGCATATCGGTGATCCCAGTCGCCGATGACGCCAAGCCGCTTGAATTCCTCGCGTTGCACATCGAGCCAGTGGTTGGCATAGGCGCGGCATTCCCTGCGGAACGCCACCATCGCCGCCGAATCGCGGAAATCCGGCTTCGGCTTGCCTTTGGAGCGGTAGTTTTCCTCCTCGATCTTCCATTCGATCGGCAGGCCATGGCAATCCCAGCCCGGCACGTAATTGGAATCGAAGCCGAGCATCTGCTGGCTCCTGGTGACGACGTCTTTCAGAATCTTGTTCAGCGCATGCCCGATGTGGATGTTGCCGTTGGCATAGGGCGGTCCGTCATGCAGGACGAACTTGGCGCGGCTGGCGGCACTCCGGCGCAGGCGATCGTAGAGGCCGATCTCGTTCCAGTAGTTGAGGATTTCCGGCTCGCGCTGGGGCAGGCCGGCGCGCATCGGGAATTCGGTCTGCGGCAGATAGAGGGTTTTGGAATAGTCTTTGGCGTCGGGCTTTTGCGGCTTTTCGGACATGACATGAAGGCTCTGGTTTGGCTCGAAGGGCGCGGAACGCGAGGGATCGCGGGGTGAAGCAGGAGGATCCCGGTCTTGCGCCAAGCCGAAGCTCAGGCGGAAGCCGGGCCGCTAATGCGTATGGTGCGCCGCGCAAACATGGGCTTTCCTTAGCAGCCAGCGGCGTGAATCGCAAAGCCCCGCGGGAGATTCAGCCGACCTTCCCGAGTTTCGGAAATGCGCCGGGAGTCGCCGCCAAGGCCGCGCGGGCGCGGGCGCTGTCGTCGTCCATCTGGCGCACCAGCGCCTCGACGCCGTCGAATTTCCGTTCCTCGCGGATGAAGTCGATGAAGGCCACGTCGAGCATCGCGCCGTAAAGGTCGCCTTCGAAGTCGAACAGGAAAACTTCCAGCAGTGGCGCGCCATTGTCGAAGGTCGGGCGGCGGCCGAAGCTGGCGACGCCGTCTAAACGTTCTCCGCCGCGGCCGACCCGGACCGCATAGATGCCGTGCTTGAGTCCGCAATTCTTGTCGAGGCGGATATTGGCGGTGGGGTAGCCGAACGCGCGGCCGCGTTTTTCGCCATGGATCACCTCGCCTGAGGCAAACCAGGGCCCCCCGAGCATGGCGGTGGCCTCCCTGATCTGCCCCTCGGCGAGCGCCATGCGGATCGCGCTGGAGGACACCGGCCGCTCGTCTATATCGATATGGGGCTGCACATCGACCTCGATGCCGAGCCGGGGCGCCTCGCGGACCAGTAGGCCCGGCGATCCGACCCGGCCCTTGCCGAAATGAAAGTCGTAACCAACCGCGACTCCGCTGATTCCGAGTCGTTCGATGAGATCATGGTGAATGAAATCCTGCGCCGTGGTTTCAGCGCGGGCCTTGTCGAAGGTCATCACCACCGCGCCCGCCAGCCCCGTTCCGGCCAGGAGCCGCAGCTTTCCGGCCTCGTCGGTCAGCCGGAATTGGGGTGAATTCGGGCTGAAAAAGCTGCGTGGATGCGGCTCGAAGGTCAGCGCCAGCGCCGGTTTGCCATGCGCGCGGCCTATTGCCAGCGCGGCTGCGATCACCGCGCGGTGGCCGAGATGGACCCCGTCGAAATTGCCCATCGCGACGACCATTCCTTTGGGAATCGCGGCCGAAGGCGTGGAATCACGAACAACAATAAAGTCAGAGCTCATTTTCGGCGTTCAACCCGAGCCGGGATCCGTAGCGAGACCGTGACTTGGCCGCCCCGGCGAAGTCAAGCCGAGGTCCGGTCAGGGCCGGTTCGAGGCCCCGACCGGTCTCGGCGGGGGGCCGGTGCGGCTTTGGTGAGACCCGATTAACGCGCTGTTTAACGGCTGATGCTAGTTCTTGGGGGCGAACTGCGGGGATTCCGGTCCCCGGGCGGGCATATCGATGGCTGGTAACGTCAGCGTTGTTTGGGGGATCCAAGATGGCGGTTGATTTGTCGATGTCGGTCCTGGTGGTCGATGACTACAACACCATGATTCGGATCATCCGGAATCTCCTGAAGCAGCTCGGATTCGAGAATATCGACGATGCCAGCGATGGATCGGCCGCGCTGAACAAGATGCGCGGCAAGAAATACGGGCTGGTGATCTCGGACTGGAACATGGAGCCGATGACCGGCTATGACCTGCTCAAAGAGGTTCGTGCCGATCCCAACCTCGCCACCACGCCTTTCATCATGATCACCGCGGAATCCAAGACCGAGAACGTGATCGCGGCCAAGAAGGCCGGGGTGAACAACTATATCGTCAAGCCGTTCAACGCCGCCACGCTGAAGACCAAGATCGAGGCGGTATTTCCCGACCTGGCGAACGCGTAAGCACGGCGCTTTCGCGCCTTACCACTTCAGCTCCCGCGTCAGCGCGCGGGGCGGATGGCCGAACAGCTCCTTCACCGAAGCCGGGTCAAGCTGATCGACGCCCTCGAAATCCTCGGCGTGGATGCCGCGCGTCACGAACAGGCAATCGATCCCGAAGCCATGGGCTCCCGCCAGGTCGGTCCGTACCGAATCGCCGATTGCCAGCACACGGCTGAGTTCGATGGCGTGGCCGTGGCGCTCGGCGGCAAGCTGCATGGCGCGCTCGTAGATCGGCCGGTGCGGCTTGCCATAGAAGATCACCTTGCCGCCGAGTTCGCGATAGAGTTCGGCGATCGCGCCGGCGCAATAGATCAGGCGATCGCCGCGTTCGACCACGATATCGGGATTGGCGCAGACCAGCGTCAGCTTGCGCTCGCTCGCGCGCATCATCATGGCGCGATAGTCTTCGGCGGATTCGGTCTCATCGTCGAACGGGCCGGTGCAAATGATGTAGTCGGCTTGCTCGAGCGGCGCGAGCGGCGGATCGAGTCCGCGATAGATCGAATTGTCGCGTTCCGGGCCGAGCCAGAACACCTTGCAGTCGGGGTGATCGGCAACAAAATGCCGGGTGAGGTCGCCTGAACTGACGATGAAGTCATAGACGTGGTCGGCGACGCCGAGCTTGCGCAATTGCCGCTGTACCGAGTCCGCGGGCCGCGGCGCGTTGGTAATGAGAATGACGGTGCCGCCCTGCTTGCGAAAGCTGTGCAGGGCCTCGCAGGCTTCGGGAAACGAAACCAGGCCGTTGTGGACCACGCCCCAGATATCGCTGAGCAGTACCTCCACGCCATCGACGAGATCGCGCAGCTTCTCGGCAAAGTGCAGTACGGTCATTGCCGACATTGCCGCTCAGCCCGGGCCGGCGGCGCGCCGTGCCAGCGCAGCAATGCCGCTGGTGCGCGAAGAATCGATCGCCGGACCATCGATGGAGGCGGCTTTGCCGGAGCCATGGGAGGAGTCCTGGTGCGTGTCCGGTATCTTGCCGGGCGTGGTCCCGCCGGTAGCAGATGCCCCCTCCGGCCGCAACGGCCGGGGCGGCGCAAACAGAAACCCCTGTCCGAACCGCACGTCGAAATCGAGCAGATCGACGACGGCGCGCTCGCCCTCGATGCGCTCGGCGATCAGGTCGATGCCGTAGCGGCCGAGCAGGTCGGAAAGGTCGGAGGGATGGATGTCCGACGTCGAACTCCGGCGCTGGTCGAGCAGCAGCGCGGCCGGCACCTTGATGAAGCGGACGCCGCGATCGGCCAGGTCGCGCGGCTCGATCCTGAGGTCGGTGACGTGGTCGATCGAGAAGCGGAAGCCGCGCTGCGCCAGCGCGGCCAGATGTTCGGTTTCGGTCGGACCCAGATTGCCAAACGTTGATTGCTTGAATTCGAGCACGAGTGACGAAGCGAGCGCGCGATTGGCTTCAAGGAAATCCAGGCATTGCGCGAAAGTGGCGGGATTGCCGAGCGTCGCCTGGGCTACGTTGCAGAATACACCCACCTCCTTGTTGCGCACCATCAGCCGGCGCAGCACCTGGACGCAGCGCAGCATCACCATGTGATCGATCCGTCCGATCAGCCCGGCGGCTTCCGCGATTCCGACGAAATCGTCGGCTGCGATGATCTGGTCCCTGTCGTCGCGTAGCCGTGTGACCGCCTCGTAGAACCGCACCTTGCGCTGCGGCAGGGTTACCGTCGGCTGAAGGTAGAGATCGAGCCGGCTCTCCTCAACGGCGTTTTTCACCGCGGTGAGGATTTGCGCCTGGCTCAAGGCAGTCTGACCAGGCAAAGAGGGGGCGGTGGCGACGGGCGCCGATATCGCTGTCAGCACACCGCCGGCATCGTTGCTCGCCGGCGGCAATTCCCGTTGACCTTCATTGTCGGCTCTGTTCGCGGCCGTCGATGGCGCCGCCAGCAAGGTCGATGACAGCAACTCGTCATGGCCCGCGACGGAGGCGGCAAGCCGCTTCACCAGCACGCCGAGTTCGTTGATCTCGCCGGTCACGGCCTGGATGCGGTCGGCTCCGGTCGAGTTCGCCGACGTCACCCGGCCCTCGACTGCCGCCAGCCGACGGCCGAATTCGGCGACCTGACGGGCAAGGTCGGCGGTGCCGCGCGACAGGTCCGTGATCTGGGCGCCGACATCGGTGCGGTCGCGCAACCGCATCGAAACCGCGTTGTAGAGGATCAGGAAGGTCAACGCGGTCAGCGCCACGATCGCCGATTCAGTTCCGCTGAGGCCCGCTGCCGAATAAAGAACGAGGCCGAGCGACGCGGCGACCAGCACCATGCAGATGGCGATGAAAATCGTGGAAATGCGAATCATGTTGCGCGCGAGGCCCTCATTCTTGGTCTCTTGGCGTCGAGGGAACGCGAAACCCGTTGGCGCGCTGCCGTTGCGGCTCCCTCAAGCAGGTTGAGCTTAGCATTATTGCTGATTCGGAAGGCTAGAGTTTCTTGGGGTATGGCGCGAAACGCGGACCGGCGCGCCAGTCGTTGCCACGGCGCTCCCCGAGCGTGGTATTGCCTTTCATCAACGCAGGCGTGCACCCGGAAACGAGCCTTCGCCACATCGGCGCCAGGATTGGGCGGATTGCCGCCGAGGATCGGTCGGGTGCCGAACCGTCCGTGTCCGGATATCCGACTGAAAATGCGGGATAGCGGATCAGGCGACGGCGCGAATCACCCTGGCGGTCTTCTCGACAATTTCGCCGATCTGATCTTCGCTGATGATCAAGGGCGGCGTCAGCGCCAGCGTGTCGCCGGCGATGCGCAGCATCAGGTCGTTGTCGTGGAACGCGCTGTTCAGCCCGTCGAAGCCGCGCTTGCCCGGGGAATCCGGACGCGGGGCAAGGTCGATACCGGCCGTCAGGCCGATGGTGCGGATGTCCACCACGTTCGGCGCGTCCTTTAGTGACATTACGGCGTCGGCGAATTTCGCTTCGAGCTTGTTGGCGCGTTCGAACAGCTTTTCGTCGCGGTAGATATCGAGCGTGGCGAGCGCCGCCGCGCAGGCGATCGGATGTGCCGAATAGGTATAGCCATGGGCCAGTTCCACGGCATGCTCGGGGCCGGTCATGAAGGCGTCGTGGATTGTATCGCGGACCAGCACGCCGCCCATCGGGGCCGCACCGTTGGTGACGCCCTTGGCGAAGGTCAGCATGTCGGGCAGCACGCCATAGCGCTCCGCGGCGAAAGCGTAGCCGAGCCGGCCAAAGCCGGTGATGACCTCGTCGAAAATCAGCAGGATGCCGTGCTTCTGGGTGATCTCGCGCAACCGCTTGAGATAGCCCTTCGGCGCCGGCAGCACGCCGGTCGATCCCGCCATCGGCTCGACGATCACGGCTGCGATGGTGGAGGCGCCATGCAGATTGGCCAGCCGCTCCAGTTCGTCGGCGAAATGCACGCCATATTCCGGTTCGCCCTTGCTGAAGGCCTGCTTCTCCCGGTCATAGGTCGCGGGAAGGTGATCGACGCCGGCGAGCAGCGTTCCGAACATCTTGCGATTGTTGACGATGCCGCCGACCGAGGTGCCGCCGAAACCGACGCCGTGATAGCCGCGCTCGCGGCCGATCAGGCGGGTGCGGGTGCCCTGGCCGTTGATCTGGTGATAGGCAAGCGCGATCTTGAGCGCGGTGTCGGCCGCTTCCGATCCGGAATTACAGAAGAACACATGATCGAGGCCATCGGGCGCAAGCTCGGCGATGCGGCTTGCAAGCTCGAAGGCCTGGGGAATGCCGAACTGGAACGGCGGAGCATAATCCAGCGTCTCGGCCTGCCGGGCGATCGCGGACGAGATTTCGGCGCGACCGTGGCCGGCATTGGTGCACCACATGCCGGAGGCGCCATCGATGACCTTGCGGCCGTCGACGGTGAAATAATGCATGTCCTTGGCGCCGGCGAGCAGCCGCGGAGCTTTCTTGAAGGCCCGGTTGGCCGTGAACGGCATCCAGTGCGCGGCAAGGTCGTTCGGCACGTTGACGCCGGCGGGATGTGGGCTCTTGTCGAGC
>JAGXAF010000077.1 GCA_018971675.1 Bradyrhizobium sp. | reverse complement strand
ACCGTGCGCTTCGTGTCGCAGATGATCTCGGTCACCCGCGACAAGGACGGCACGATCGTCGACGGCAACCCGGACAAGGTCGCCGACATTACCGATGTTTGGACATTTGCCCGTGACGTCACCTCACGCGATCCGAACTGGAAGCTGGTCGGCACGAGCAGCGCGCAGTAGTGCCGCCATCTTGAGGTTCCTGCAGCGGGGGCTGCAAGCTGGCATCAGGAATTTCAAATCCAAGGACGGGCCCAGGGGCGGCGTGAAATTCGTCGTCGCGGTGGCTGCGATCGCGGTCAGCCTGTCGCTTGCGCCGCTACCCGCCGACGGTTCGCATGCGCGCCGCCTGCCCTATCCCAGGCTCGCCTTCCCGCTGGTCATCAGCGGCAGTCAATATACGCCGGTGGCGTGGGCCGATATCGCCGGCTGGAAGGATGACGACCATCTGGCGGCGTTCAGGACGTTCCGTGCCAGCTGCAAGGCGATCTCGGCGCGGGCCGGCCCTCCCGGCGACAAGGCCCTGAGCGGTTCCCTGCGCGAACCCTGCCGCGCCGCCAAGGCCGCCGACATTGCCGATAACACCAGGGCGCGGGTGTTTTTTCAGGAGCATTTCGAGCCGCTGGAAATCTCACGGCTCGGCGAGGACTCAGGCTTCGTCACCGGTTATTACGAGCCCATCATCGACGGTTCACGGACACGGACCGACGTCTACAACGTGCCGGTCTATCGCCGGCCCTCCAATCTGTTCGTCCGCGGCTACAACCAGGACTCGGTGGGACTGCCGAACAAGGGCGAGGTGTTCCGCAAGATTGGCCGGCGTAAGCTCGTGCCCTATTACGATCGCGCCCAGATCGAGGACGGCGCCATCGCGGGCCGCGGCCTCGAAATATGCTGGCTCAAGGACCAGACCGATCTGCTGTTCGCGCAGATCCAGGGCTCGGCCCGGGTTCGCCTCCAGGACGGTTCGACCATCCGGATCAATTACGATGCGCATAACGGCTATCCTTACACCGCCGTCGGCCGGGTCCTGATCGACCGCGGCATCATTCCCAAGGACCAGATGTCGATGCAGAAGATCAGGGAATGGATGGAGCAGAATCCGGATGGCGCCAAGGAAGTGCGGCGGCAAAACCGTTCCTACATCTTCTTCCGCGAAGTGCAGCTTTCCGACAAGGATGAGGCGGTCGGCGCGCAAGGCGTGCCGCTGACCCCAGGCCGCTCGATCGCGGTCGACAAGTCGCTCCATGTCTATGGCACGCCGTTTTTCATCGAGGGCGAGCTTCCGATCGAATCGGCGCAGTCGAAGACGCCGTTTCGCCGGCTGATGATCGCGCAGGATACGGGTTCGGCCATCACCGGGCCGGCACGCGCCGACCTTTATTTCGGCGCTGGCGCCGATGCCGGACGGGTATCGGGCCGGCTGCGCCACAATATGCGTTTCGTGATGCTGGTGCCGAAGAGCCTTGATCCCGTCGCGCGCGGCCGCAGGATGCCGCTGCCCGATCCGAGGCCATCGGCGAGAATCGCCAGATTGTTTTCGCAAACCCTTCCGTTGAAAGATACGAAGAGCGCTCCGGTTGCGGCGATGCCGTCGCCCGCCGCATCGCCCCAGGCGGATGCCACGGCAACCGTGCCGCTGCCGGCAGCACGGCCGGTGGTCACGCCGGATCTTGAGCAGCGGCGTCATCATCGTCGTCAGGGCCGTGGCGGCTGATGAAGCGCTCCCGCCTCATTCCGGAACTGACCGATCCGCCGCGTCGCAGACGCACGCTCAGCGACGAAGAGCGCGCGCTGTGGGAGACCGTCGCCAAACAAACAAGGCCGTTGCCGAGAAAACCTCGCGCCACCGAGGCGGCCCGGGAAGCGGAAATGTCGGCGGCGACCAATGCCGCGCATGCCGAACCGCCGTCTTCCAAAATGCTCCGGGTGGCCAAGGTTGCCGCACCGCCCTCGCCTCCGCCACTGTCGCCGTTGGGACGCCGCGAACGATCGCAGCTTTCGCGCGGCCGCAAGGAGATCGAGGCCAGGCTCGATCTGCATGGAATGACCCAGAAACGCGCCCATCGCGTGCTGCAGGATTTCCTGCGGCGGGCGCATGCCGAAGGTTTGACCTTCGTGCTTGTCATCACCGGCAAGGGCAAAACCGCAGGTGCTGAATCCGGGCGCGGCGTGCTGCGCCGGCAGGTGCCGCGGTGGCTGGCGCTGCCGGAATTCCGCACCATGGTCGTCGGATTTGAGGAAGCGCATATCGGCCATGGTGGCGAGGGCGCGCTCTACGTGCGCATCCGGCGGATGCGAATCTAGAACGGCCGCACAATGCCGACCCGCGGGATCAGCGTGACGAGCCAGCCGAAGATAATGGTCTTTTTGTCGTCGGTCGCGATCGGCGACACTTGCTCTGCGGCCGGCAGGGTTTTGACCGCGTGCATGATCAGGAACATGCAGACCGCCCAGTTCGAGATCCAGCGCGAATAGTCGAACACGGTCCCGAAGATGACCAGATAGCCGGCGCTCACCGAGAGGAGCGCCCCGATCACGACGCGGCGATGCAGCTCGTCCCGTAGCGCGCGGATCAGTCCGGCAAAATATCGCCACAGCGGCGCATGCAGCCAGATCAGCAGCGCAAAGACCGGCACACCGAGGATGTTAGACGGCATCCGCGCCCAAGTATCCTGGAATTCCTTCGAAAGCGGCTGATACCAGATGTAGGAAAAACCCAGGAGATCCGTGCGGGTCGGATCGGCCATCCTGGTCGTCAGGTAGCCGACAAAATCGGCCTGCGAAATCGGCATCGATCCCCAGAATTGCGCCGCCAGAAACAAGGCGACGACGGCGATGACAGCGACAAGGCCGACCAGCGCGTTCGTAGGCGTGATGCGGCGATCGAGGTAATAACGCAGCAGGACGATGACCCCGATGGTCGGCACATACATCAGGAAATGGATGTGATGGATCAGAATCAGGACCATCGAGCACAGCGCCGCGCACAGCACGAACGCGATTGATTGCGCCGGCATCAGCAGCAACATGATCGCCAGCGCGCAGCCGTAAATGTCGAAATGGCCAAGCGTGTGCATGAAGTTCTTCAGGAAGAAGGGTGATCCCGCCATCAACACGAACAGCGGCATCTGCCGCTCGCCAAACCCGAAGGTGCGCCGGAAAAGCGTTACGAACAGCGCCAGCGTCACCAGCCAGGCAACGCCGGCGAGCGCGAACACCAGCCATACCGGCACTTTCGCGGCGAACAGCCCGACGGTCGCGCCGATCAGCGCTCGTTTGGTGAAGCCGAAATGATAATCGACCAGCAGATGTATATAGGGGACGAACGGCGGCAGCGCGATCTTGTGAAGGAAAACCCCGATCAGGACCGCGACATTGACGACCAGCATCAGGCGCCATGGTTTTTCCCATAGCTTTTCCCGTAACCGCAGGTTCATTCCGCACCGGATGTGATCAATCAGGTGCGACCTTATCACATGATGGCTGTGGCCGGCGCAACGTGCCCTTATGGCGGGCTACAGGATAAACCGGCTGAGGTCCGCGTCCTTGGCGAGATCGCCGACATGCTTCTGGACGTAGTCGGCATCGATCCGGATGGTTTCGCCATGGCGATCGGGCGCGGTAAATGAAATCTCGTCGAGCACGCGTTCCATCACGGTCTGCAGCCTTCGCGCGCCGATATTCTCCACCGTCGAGTTCACCGCGACCGCGACATCGGCAAGCGCGTCGATGGCGCCCGGCGTGATGTCGAGCGTCACGCCCTCGGTCTGCATCAGCGCGACATATTGCTTGATCAGCGACGCTTCGGGCTCGGTCAGGATCCGCCGCATGTCGTCGCGGGTGAGCGCTTCCAGTTCGACGCGGATCGGCAACCGGCCCTGCAATTCCGGCAGCAGGTCGGACGGCTTGGCGATGTGGAAGGCGCCGGAGGCGATGAACAGGACGTGATCGGTTTTGACGGCGCCATGTTTGGTGGAAACGGTGGTGCCCTCGATCAGCGGCAGCAAATCGCGCTGCACGCCTTCGCGCGAAACCTCGCCGCCGCTGCGGCCGTCGCGGACGCAGATCTTGTCGATCTCGTCGAGGAACACGATGCCGCTGTTCTCGACCGCGCTGATCGCTTCCTGCGTGAGCTGGTCGCTGTCGAGCAGCTTGTCGGATTCCTCGTTGACGAGAATGTCGTGCGAGCCTTCGACGGTCAGGCGGCGGGTCTTGGTGCGGCCGCCCATCTTGCCGAAAATGTCGCCGATCGAGATCGCGCCCATCTGCGCGCCGGGCATACCCGGTATCTCGAACATCGGCATGCCGCCGGAGGACTGCGTCTCGATCTCGATTTCCTTGTCGTTGAGTTCGCCGTTACGCAGCTTCTTGCGGAACGAATCCCGCGTCGCAGCGCCCGAGCCGGCGCCAACCAGGGCATCGAGCACGCGTTCCTCGGCGGCGAGCTGGGCGCGCGCCTGAACATCCTTGCGCTTGCGCTCGCGCGTCTGGGCGATCGCGACCTCGACCAGGTCGCGGATGATCTGCTCGACGTCACGGCCGACATAGCCGACTTCGGTGAATTTGGTCGCCTCGACCTTGATGAAGGGCGCGGCGGCGAGTTTTGCCAGCCGTCGCGCGATCTCGGTCTTGCCAACGCCGGTCGGCCCGATCATCAGGATGTTTTTCGGCAGCACTTCCTCGCGCAGGCTGCCGGTGAGCTGCTGCCGCCGCCAGCGGTTGCGCAGCGCGATCGATACCGCGCGCTTGGCGTCGCCCTGGCCGACAATGAAGCGGTCGAGTTCGGATACGATTTCACGGGGGGAGAAGTCGGTCATGAGCCTCTAGCTAGGTTCAAAAGGTGGCGGGAGCAAGCGTCCGGATCGGGCGTCAGCATTGTCACGGGTTTCGCACCATCATCAGCGCCGGGCCATCAGGCGTATCGATCACGCGCTCGCTCTGAAAACCGGCTTTTGTGTAAGCGCGCACCGCGCGCGCGTTATCCGGGTCGGGATCGGTCACGATGCGCGGAATGCCCGAGGCGAACCGTCCATCCGTGAATTGCCGGATGAAGGCCGAGCCATGGCCGCGCCCGATGATGTCGGGCTCGCCGATGAACTGGTCGATGCCGCGGGTGGCTTGCGGCTGTGGCCCATAGCCCTGGTTCCAGGCGCTTAGCGCGTAACACTGGATGTAACCGAAGGGCTGTTCGCCAAGCGCGACGATGAATTGGTCCATATCGGGATGATCAAGGTCGCCGCTCACCAGCGCGTATTGCTCGTCGGGGTCGCCCCACCAGCGCACCACCTCAGGCGTCTCCAGCCAGCGCCGGATCATCGGCAGATGTTCTTGCGCCATCGGATGAAAGATATAAGCGGGCGCCATCGATCAGCCGCCTCATAACGTCTCGATGGTCAGATTGCGGTTGGTATAGACGCAGATCTCGGCGGCGATATCGAGCGCGCGGCGAACGATGGTCTCGGCGTCCTGGTCGGTGTCGACCAGCGCGCGCGCGGCGGCCAGCGCGTAGTTGCCGCCGGACCCGATCGCCATCACCCCGCCCTCCGGCTCCAGCACGTCGCCGGTGCCGGTCAGGACCAGCGACACGTCCTTGTCGGCGACGATCATCATGGCCTCGAGCCGGCGCAGATAGCGGTCGGTGCGCCAGTCCTTGGCGAGTTCGACCGCCGCGCGGGTCAGTTGTCCCGGATATTGCTCCAGTTTGCCCTCCAGGCGCTCGAACAGTGTGAAGGCGTCGGCGGTGGCGCCGGCAAACCCGCCGATCACATCGCCCTTGCCGAGTTTCCGGACCTTTTTGGCGTTGGATTTGATCACGGTCTGGCCGATCGAGACCTGGCCGTCGCCGCCGACCACCACCTTGCCGCCCTTACGGACCGTCAAAATGGTAGTGCCATGCCAAACCGGCGATTCCGTCTGTGATGCCTGCATCGTTGACCCTCGCATACTACCTCCGGATTTAGAGGTTTGGCCGCCTTGTTACAATCGGCACGCCTTCGGTCCGGATTCCGGTCACCATAGGCCGAAGTTCGGTGTTTAAAGGGTTATCCCGCGGTAGCGAAGGGGAGACCGGCCTGTTAAAAGGGCCCGTTTTCAAGGATGGGAAGCACTTTCATGCGCATGGCGACCATCAAGCGCAAGACCAAGGAGACCGATATCGAGGTGACCGTGAACCTCGACGGGACCGGCGTCTCCAGGGTTTCGACCGGGATCGGCTTTTTCGACCACATGCTCGACCTGCTGGCCCGGCACTCCCGCATCGACATCGCGGTCAAGGCGGTAGGTGACCTCCATATCGACTACCACCACACCACCGAGGATGTCGGGATTGCGCTGGGACAGGCTGTCCGGCAGGCGCTCGGCAGCATGGCCGGCATCACCCGCTACGCCTCGATCCACATGCCGATGGACGAGACGCTGTCGCGGGTCGTGATCGACATTTCGGGGCGTCCGGTGCTGGTGTTCAAGGCCGAATTCCCTCGCGACAAGGTCGGCGAGTTCGACACCGAACTGGTGCGCGAATGGTTCAATGCCTTCGCGATCAATGCCGGCGTGACTTTGCACGTCGAGACCCTATATGGCGAGAACAGCCATCATATCGCCGAATCCTGCTTCAAGGGTCTGGCGCGGGCGCTGCGCGCCGCCGTCGCGATCGACCCGCGTGCCGCGGGCGAAGTGCCATCCACCAAGGGTCAGCTCGGCGGCTGATCCTTTGTTCTCGGCGGAGAGTACCGATGCCGGTCTACACAGTTCATGCTCCAGCCTTGACCGATGCGAGTATCGTTGCGACCGACCGATTTGCCTTCGTTCGCGACGGATTCCACTTTTGGGCCATGGTTTTCGGCCCGCTGTGGCTACTCTCGCATCGATTGTGGCTGGCACTGATCGGCTGGATTGCCGCGCTCGCTGCGGTTGATTTCGGTCTCAAGGCGCTCGGCGCCAGCGGCTTGGCGGTGTTGCTGGCGAATTTTCTGATCGCGTTGCTGATGGGGTTCGAGGCGGCCAGCCTGCGGCGCTGGGCGCTATCGCGGGGCGATTGGCGCCAGCTCGACATCGTGGTCGGCGACGATGAGGAATCCGCCGAGCAGCGTTTCTTCGATCGCTGGACCGTCCGCCAGCGTGGACTCGCCAACGATCAATGGGCGACCGAACGCGGCGGTCCGCCGCCGACCCGGGATATTCCGGGCCATGCGTTCTCGAAGCCGCTGCCGTTTACAAAGACCGAGATCATCGGATCGTTTCCGCACCCCGGGGCATCAGGATGACCGTCGTCATCATCGACTACGACTCGGGCAATCTGCACTCCGCTGCGAAGGCGTTCGAGTGCGCCGCGCGAAGCATGGAGAATCCGCAAACGGTGGTCGTGACCCGCGATCCCGAGGTCGCCTATCGCGCCGATCGCATCGTGCTGCCGGGCGTCGGCGCGTTCGCAGACTGCCGCCGAGGGCTCGATGCGCTCGATGGCATGGTCGAGGCGATGACCGAGGCGGTGCGTGCAAAGGCGCGGCCGTTCTTCGGGATCTGCGTCGGGATGCAGTTGATGGCGACCCGCGGCAAGGAGCACGTCACCACTGATGGCCTCAACTGGGTCGCCGGCGACGTCGAGAAGATCACCCCGCGCGAGGAAAACCTGAAAATTCCGCATATGGGCTGGAATACGCTCGACGTGCTGCGCGAGCATCCGGTGCTGGAGCGCCTGCCGCTCGGCCCGAACGGCCGCCACGCCTATTTCGTGCACTCCTATCATCTCAATGCCGCCAATGAAGCGGACGTGCTGGCGCGCGCCGATTACGGCGGGCCGGTCACCGCGATCGTCGGCAAGGACACCGCTATCGGCACGCAGTTTCACCCCGAGAAGAGCCAGCGTTTCGGGTTGGCGCTGATTTCGAATTTCCTGAAGTGGAAGCCGTGATCCTCTTTCCAGCGATCGATCTGAAGAACGGTCAGTGCGTGCGCCTGGAGCAGGGCGACATGGCGCGCGCCACCGTGTTCAATCTCGATCCGGCGGCGCAGGCGCGGGCCTTCGCCGCCCAGGGTTTCGAATATCTGCACGTGGTCGATCTCGACGGCGCATTTGCCGGAAAACCGGTCAATGCGCTCGCGGTCGAAGCGATGCTGAAAGCGATCGATATGCCGGTGCAGCTCGGCGGCGGCATCCGCGATCTTGCGACCGCCGAGGCCTGGCTCTCGAAAGGCATCTCGCGCGTCATTATCGGTACCGCGGCGGTGCGCGATCCCGAGCTTGTCAAAAACGCCGCAAAAAAATTCCCTGGCCGCGTTGCCGTCGGTCTCGATGCGCGCGACGGCAAGGTCGCGGTCGAGGGCTGGGCCGAGACCTCGGAGGTCACCGCGCTCGAAATCGCGCAGCGCTTTGAGGATGCCGGCGTTGCGGCGATCGTCTTCACCGACATCGCCCGCGACGGTCTTTTGAAGGGCCTCAATCTCGACGCCACCATTGCGCTGGCGGAAAGCATCTCGATTCCGGTGATCGCCTCCGGTGGGCTCGCCTCGATCGATGACGTCAAGGCGTTGCTGGCGCCGCGCGCCGGGAAACTGGCCGGTGCGATCGCCGGCCGCGCGCTCTATGACGGCCGGCTCGATCCCGCGGCCGCATTGGCGTTGATCCGCGACGCGCGGACCGCGGCCTAGGAGACATTGATGTTCAAGGTTCGCGTGATCCCCTGTCTCGACGTCAAGGACGGACGGGTGGTCAAGGGCGTCAACTTCGTCGATCTGCGCGATGCCGGAGATCCCGTGGAGGCCGCGATCGCTTATGACGCCGCGGGCGCCGACGAATTGTGTTTTCTCGACATCACGGCGACCCATGAAAATCGCGGCACCATGCTCGACGTGGTCAGGCGGACGGCGGAAGCCTGCTTCATGCCGCTGACGGTCGGCGGCGGCGTGCGCACGGTAGACGACATCCGCGTATTGTTGCGATCCGGCGCCGACAAGGTATCGATCAACAGCGCCGCCGTCAGCCGGCGCGAATTCGTCCGGGAAGGCGCCGAGAAATTCGGCGAGCAATGCATCGTGGTGGCGATCGACGCCAAGCGGGTCAAGCACGGCGGCGGCTCGGAGCGCTGGGAAATCTTCACCCATGGCGGCCGTAACGCCACCGGGATCGATGCCATCGAATACGCCCAGGAGGTGGTCGCGCTCGGCGCGGGGGAGATCCTGCTGACCTCGATGGACCGCGACGGAACCCGACAGGGTTTCGATCTGCCGCTGACGCAGGCGGTTGCTGACAGTGTTTCAGTGCCCGTGATTGCCTCGGGCGGCGTCGGCAACCTCGATCATCTGGTGGATGGCATACGGCAGGGACATGCGACCGCCGTGCTCGCGGCGTCGATCTTCCACTTCGGCGAATTTACCATTCGTGAGGCCAAGGACCATATGCTGCGTGCCGGGCTACCGATGCGGCTCGATCCCTGACGACTTCCGGCATCGAAAATGCTAGATGACGGGGGACAGGCACTGCCCTGATCCCGACAGGGCGCCGCGCGTGAGTTGAGTTGATGCCGCGTTTTACGATCCATGACCTCGCCGCCATCGTCGATGCCCGCGCCGCATCGGGAGGAGAGGCGTCCTATACCCGCAAGCTGCT
Organism: Bradyrhizobium sp.; assembly: GCA_018971675.1. Lineage (GTDB taxonomy): Bacteria > Pseudomonadota > Alphaproteobacteria > Rhizobiales > Xanthobacteraceae > Bradyrhizobium. The sequence goes on along the minus strand of JAGXAF010000077.1, from coordinate 4,536 downwards.
CGACAAGGGCGCCGAACATTGCGCCAAGAAATTCGGCGAGGAGGCGGTCGAGACGGTCATCGCGGCCATCGAAAACAACCGCGAGCATCTGATCGCCGAAAGCGCTGACGTGCTGTTTCACCTTCTGGTGCTCTTGAAGTCGCGCGGCATCAGCCTTGGGGATGTCGAAGCGGCGCTGGCGCAACGCACCGGCATGTCGGGCCTGGAAGAAAAGGCGGCGCGCAAGCGCGACTAGAGTGTTTTCGAGCGAAGTGGAGGCCGGTTTTCCGGAAAGGCCATGCTCAATCGTTGAAGGCGGCGTCATGGATATTCGCGCGGCGGATCTGCAATATAATCCCTACCGGATATTTTCCAGGAAGCAGTGGGCGCGGCTGCGCGATGACACGCCGATGACGCTGGAAGCCGGCGAGATCGCGGCGTTGCGCTCGATGCACGACCGGCTCGACCTGAAGGAGGTCGAGGAGATCTATCTGCCGCTGTCGCGGCTGTTGTCGATCTACGTCGACGCGATGCAACGGCTGTATGAGGCGCAGCGGCGCTTCCTGCGCATCCGCGACCGCAAGGTGCCCTATATCATCGGCGTCGCCGGTTCGGTCGCGGTCGGCAAGTCCACCACCGCGCGCGTGTTGCAGGCGCTGCTGGCGCGATGGTCGCCGCGGCCGAAGGTTGATCTCGTCACGACCGACGGATTTCTGTTTCCCAATGCCGTGCTCGAGCGGCAGGGCCTGATGCAGAAGAAGGGCTTTCCGGAAAGCTACGACCTGCCGATGCTGCTGTCGTTCCTGAGTGACATCAAGGCCGGACGAAGACAGGTGCGCGCACCGGTCTATTCGCATTTGACCTACGATATCATTCCGAACGAATGGATCGAGATCGATCGGCCGGATATCCTGATCGTCGAGGGCGTCAACGTGTTGCAGACCGGCCCGCTGCCGCGCGACGGCAAGGCCGTTCCGGTGGTCTCCGACTTCTTCGATTTCTCCGTCTATATCGACGCCGAGGAATCGGTGCTGCGCGACTGGTATGTCCGGCGCTTCCTGGCGCTACGCGATACCGCGTTTCTCGACCCGCGATCGTATTTCAATCGCTATGCGCTGCTCTCGGACGAGGAGGCGACCGCAACCGCGATCGCGATCTGGGAGCGAACCAATCTCGCCAATCTCGAGGATAACATCCTGCCAACCCGGCCGCGCGCGGCACTGATCATGAAAAAAGGCGCGGACCACGTGGTCGAGACGGTGGCCCTTCGCAGATTGTAGGCTCAGGCCGGGATGCGCTCGGAGGTGGCAAGGCCCGCCAGCGCATCGGCGAGCTTTTCGCGGTCGAGCGGCTTGACCAGGAAACCGTTCATGCCGGCTTCGAGGCAGGCGGAACGATCCTCCGCCAGCGTATTGGCGGTGAGCGCCAGTATCGGCGTCAGCCGGCCGGGATGCCCGGCCTCACAGGCGCGGATCCGCCTGGTGGTTTCGATGCCGTCGAGTTGCGGCATCTGGATGTCCATCAGGACGAGATCATAGGGCGCGCCGGCGGATCTGGCCGCCAGCCAGGATTCCAGCGCCGTCTCGCCATCGGTGGCGATGACGGCGCGATGGCCGAGCCGCGCCAGCAACGAGCGCAGCAAGAGCGCGTTGATCTCGTTGTCCTCCGCGACCAGCACCGAGAGCCCGCGTCCCGGCGCCAGCGGGCCTGCCTCGACAAGATCGGCCAGTTCGATCAACGGATCGCCGGCAACGCTCGGCGCGGCAACTTCCGGAGCCGCGGTCGCCAGCCGTGCCGCCAGCGACGCCGCGCGCAACGGTTTGACCAGATAGCCGGTGAAGGCGGAGGAAAGTTTCAATTCATGCCGCGCCGCCGGCGTGAACATCAGGAGGCGCCGGGTGGCGTGGACGCGCGCGGCGTCGGCAAGTGCCGTGACCTCTGCGGCGCCAAAGGCATGATCGAGCAGAATCGTGTGCCACGGCCGTTCCGGCAGCAGGGCCCGCGCCACCGCGAGATCCGACACCATGCAGGTCTGGCCGCCCCAGCGCTGCAGCCGCCGTGCGACCAGCGACGCCTCGATCGTCTGCGGCGCCACCAGCAGGATCGATTGGCCGGTGAGATCGGGCGCGACGAACGGCTTTGGGTCACGGTCGTCGCCGTCGGCAGCCGCGAACGGCACCGCCACCTCAAAGGTCGAGCCGACGCCGGGCTGGCTCTCCACGGTAATGCGACCGCCCATGCGCCTGACGATGCGCTCGCTGATGCTCAGTCCCAGGCCGGTGCCGCCATAGTTCCGGCCGATGCGCTCATCGGCCTGCTCGAATTCGCGAAAGATGCGCTCGCGCGCCTCGGGCGCGATGCCGATGCCGGTGTCGCGCACCAGGAAGCTGATTTCATTGGGCCAGATGCCCGGCTCGACAATCAACGCCACGCCGCCGGTCGAGGTAAACTTGATGGCATTGCCGGCGAGGTTGAGCAGCACCTGACGCAACCGCGCGGCGTCGCCGACCACCTGCATCGGCAGCCGCTCGTCGACATAGGCCGCGATCTCGAGCGAGCGCGCCTGCGCCCGGGGCGCCAGCAGTTCGGTGACGCCCTCGATCAGGGCGGCAAGCGCGAACGGACGTTGCTCGAGGTCGATCTTGCCGGCCTCGATCTTGGAATAATCCAGCAATTCCTCGATCAGGGAGAGCAGGGCGTCGCCGGAGGTCTTTACCGCCTTGGCATAAGTCATCTGCTCCGGCGTCAGGGAGGTGTCCAGCAACAGCCCGCTCATGCCGATGATGCCGTTGAGCGGGGTGCGGATTTCGTGGCTCGCCATCGCGAGGAAGCGCGACTTGGCGCGATTGGCGGCATCCGCATGGTCGCGCGCCTCGCTCAGCGCACGTTCGGTCTCGGTCCGGTCGGTGACGTCGCGGCCGACGCATTGCATTTCGGCGGGCTGGCCGGCGTCCGATCGCACCAGGCCTTCGCGCCACGCGATCCATCGCGGCCCAAGGGGGCCTGCGACCTTCTGGTCGTGTACCCTGGTGCCGTTGGTCTCGATCGCCGAATCGCCCTGTTCGAGCACGGGGAGGGCAAAGGCGGTGCCGGTCAACGCCTTTCGCGCCTGGCCGGCCAGTTCGCAATAGGCGTCGTTGGCGAAAATGATGCGGCCGTCGGCGTCGCGCAATACGATCAGATCGCCCTGCTGTTCGAACAGGCTGCGGGCGCGTTCTTCGGCTTCCTTCAATTCCCAATTGCGGTCGACCAGCGCCTCATTGTGAAACGCGATCTTGCGGAGCCTGCGGCGCATCCAGCGCAGCCGCATGCTCAAGGTCGCCAGCGCGACGCAGGCGATCGCGAACAGGAAGCTCGCGCCGATGGCGAAGGCGTTGGGATCATAGCCGGAATACGGTGAGCGGCTGCCGGCAATGAAGCCGTAGGCGCCCCCGAACGCGGCCGAGAAGACCACGAAGGTACGAACCGCGCCGACCAGCCGCGAATGGCGTCGCGCGAACCGGCGGATGCGCATCTTGATCCTGATTTTTTTCCCCATGACCGGCCCTCCCAAGCCTTGCCCTCCCAAGCCTTGCCCTACCAAGCCTTGCTTCCAGATCCCCGCTTGCCGGCGACGATGCGTTGACGACGTTTGCAAAGTGTTTGAGGGCCGCAGCCGGCATCGGCCGCGATGAGAACATGGTTGACAAAGCGTTAAGACATGGCGCGAAGACATGGCGCGCGTGCGGGTTGACGCCGCCGGGACGTCGGACGTGGAGCCAGTGTCACGCGGCGCTTCGCACGTCCTCGGCAAGCGCGCGGTACGACAGCGCTTCGGCGAGATGCAGCCGGCCGATCTTTTCCGCGCCGTCGAGGTCGGCAAGCGTGCGCGCGACCCGGAGCACGCGATGATAGCCGCGGGCCGAGAGCCGCATGGTCTCGGCGGCGTCGCGCAGCAGCCTTGTGCCCTGCTTGTCGAGTTTTGCCGTTTCTTCGAGCAGCGCCGACGGCGCTTCCGCGTTGGTGCGGATATGCGGCAAGCCGGCCGCCGCGTAGCGCGAAAGCTGGATATCGCGCGCAGCCGCGACGCGCGCGGCGACTTCGGCCGAGCCCTCCGACGGTGGCGGGAGGATGAGGTCGGCGGCGGTCACCGCCGGCACCTCGATCCGGAGATCGATGCGATCCATCAGCGGGCCCGAGATGCGCGATTGATAGTCGCCGGTACAGCGCTCGATCCGGCCGCGCTTGCAGCTAAAGCCTGGCTCGAACGCATGGCCGCAGCGGCAGGGGTTCATCGCCGCCACCAGCATGAAGCGCGCCGGATAGGTCACGCGATGATTGGCGCGCGACACCGCGACCTCGCCGTTCTCGAGCGGCTGACGCAGCGAATCCAGTACGCGCGGATCGAACTCGGGCAGTTCGTCGAGGAACAGCACGCCCTGATGCGCCAGCGAAATCTCGCCGGGTTTCGCCCGCGGGCCGCCGCCGGTCAGCGCCGCCATGCTGGCGGAATGATGCGGGTTGCGGAACGGGCGTTTCGGGGTCAGCGCACCGTCGCGGATTTCGCCCGCGACCGAT
>JAGXAF010000002.1 GCA_018971675.1 Bradyrhizobium sp. | reverse complement strand
GGTGTATCTGCCAGGCTGGTGCGGGCCGGTACCGGACGATTAGAGCGTTTTCGAGCGAAGCATGCCCTCGGACTTGATCCGTGGGCGGATACCGGTTCGCGTGAAGAAAACGCGTCAAAACAACGGAAACGAAAAGGCTCCAGGGCCTTGCCCGCGCCGCCCGCATCCCTTCGGTTCGAAGCCAATCAGAACAAGGCAGCAAAAAGCCCGACAGCAAGCCGGGCTCGACAGTCCGGAGACCGATATTACCGATTAACCGACGAGAATTCGGTGCTGCAATGTCTTCCGCATTCCGGATCCGGCGCTGCGATGAACCAGACCAGCACAAAGGTGCAAAACGCCAGTACCGCAACGCAGCCGGACAACACCATGGTGATGTCGTCGCGGTCGGCATCCTGGAGCCATTTGCGCATCTCGAGCCTCCCGGATCCATCAATCCACGATTGTCCTGTCCATGGACTGTTACGTTGGAATGGCGGCTCGATCAACCCGCACCGCCAATCGAACCACAACATTCGGCGGCCACGTCACGGATGACAGTGCCGCGCGGCGCGCCGCGATCGATGCGGAGCGCGACAACGGAGCCTGCATCGCGCAATCGAGCACAGGATGTGGTAGAGCGGCAGCCTGCAGAACAGGTCTTCAACAGGGAACAGACGAAATGGCTGGGATCGACGAACCGGCCTCGACGATGTCGATCCGGGACGGGCCCTTGCCGCTCAAAATTCCTCATCAAGTTGCAGATCGAACTTGCAGCGCTGGTTCCGGTGTCGTGCCCGGCCTCACGCTTCACAAAAGCTGAAGAATCCCCGCGGGATACGACATCCATTGCACCACGCCGATGAGTTCTCGGTAAGGAAAATGCGCGCGGCAAAACCGATTCCGGTCAACTCGACAAAATCATGAGCGATTTCCAGCCACGTCTCGAGCTATTCGTCTTGGACGGAAGGCCTGAGGTCTTCGAGCGGACTCACTCCGACGGTCGTGAGCAAACGCTAGCTGGCGTGGGCGATGCGACTGTGTCTTGAGCCATAGATAAAATAGATTGCAAGCCCGATCGCGAGCCAGACCGCCAGCCGTATCCAGGTATCGGCCGGCAGGCCGAACATCAGGAACAGCGAGACCAGCACGCCACCCGGTCCGACCAGCCAGATCGCCGGCGCCTTGAACGGCCGCTTCAGGCCGGGCTCGGTGATCCGCAACACCAGCGTGCCGAGCGACACGATCGCGAAGGCGAACAATGTCCCGATACTGACGAGTTCGCCGATCAGCCCGATCGGCAACAATCCCGCAAGCAGCGCCACCACGATGCCGGTGCCGGTCGTGGCGACATAGGGCGTGCGGAAGCGCGGATGAATTCTGGCTGCGATCGGCGGCAACAAGCCGTCATGGGCCATGGCGCGAAAGATCCGGGGCTGCGCCAGCAGGGTCACCAGGATCACCGAGGTAAGGCCAAGGATGATGCCGAGCTTGATCAGCGGGCCAAGCCAGCCAACGCCGGCGGCATCGATGCCGGCCGCGATCGGATCGGGCACGTCCAGCCGGTCGTAGGGCACGATCCCGGTGAGGATGAAGCCGACGGCGACATAGAGCACGGTGCAAATCAGCAGCGACCCGATGATGCCGATCGGCATGTCGCGGTCGGGCGCCCTCGCCTCCTGCGCCGCAGTCGAGACCGCGTCAAATCCGATATAGGCAAAGAACACCACCGCCGCACCGCGCAGCACGCCGGACCAGCCGAACATGCCGGGACCGGCATTTGGCGGGATGAAGGCGCCCGCGGGATTGCCCGAAGTGACCCAGTTCGCGATGCTGAAGGCCGGTGCCGCGCAAACGATGAACAGCAAAATGACGATCAGCTTCAACACCACGATGAAGTCGTTGAACCGCGCGGTCTCCTTGATGCCGACCGTCAGCACGGCCGAGATCACCACGACGACGAATACGGCCGGGATATTGAGGATGGCCCCGCTCGACGACCAGGTGTGCTGCGCGGCATCGAAAACATAGGGCGCGGAAGCGAACCTTGCCGGGATAGCGAGGCCGAGATCGCGGGCGAGGTTCACGACATAGCCGGACCAGCCGACGGCAACCGCGGCCGCCGCCACCGCATATTCAAGGATCAAATCCCAACCGATGATCCAGGCGATCAGCTCACCCATCGTCGCATAGGCATAGGTATAGGCGCTGCCGCTGATGGGAATGGTCGAGGATAGTTCGGCATAGCACAGGCCCGCGCACGCGCAGGCCACCGCGCCGAGCGCAAAGGACAGCGTGACCGCAGGCCCGGCATTGGCCGCGGCCGCATGCCCGGTCAGGACGAAAATGCCGGCGCCGATGGTACCGCCGATCCCCAGCCCCACCAAATTGAGCGCAGACAACGCGCGTTTGGGAACTTGCAGGCTGCCGTCATCACCTTGGGCTGCTTCCCGCTGCAATATCGCGGTCGACTTCCGTGCCCAGAAATTTGCCAACCGGCGCCCTCTGAGAAATCGATAGTTCAGATATCATAACGTATCAGAGCGAATTCGGTCGCCTGACCGTTCCCGGAAGCTGCGGTACGGCGGCAACAAGAAACCATCGCGCCGCAAAGAACTTTTGTCATGTTGCGGCCCATATGGGCAAATCATCGGGATCTATGAAAGCGGGAAAATGGGCGCGTTACCTCGACGCCGAACTCGCCAAGCCATTCCTCCAACCCAGGCAATGTATCACTTGCCGCATCGGTCCTGGTACTCGAACAATTCCTCCCGTGGCTCCCTCAATGTTTGGCCCAAATGCCACTGTTCGCCTCTGGCATGATCTGGCCGCAGTATGACCGAAGCCAAACGACGCGCTGCCCAATCGTCGCACCGGTTGCCTTTACATCCTCGAGCGCACCCGCCACCCACGCGGCCTCTGCCTCGATCGCGTTGGAGATGGCTGTCAGGGAGGCCTCCACGAGGGTAAGTCGGCTTTGTATCGCGCCCAGCGGGCTGTTGTTGCTCAAACCGCCTAGACCTTCCGACATCGCTTTTTCCCCCATGGCTTTCCTCCTGTTTTAGCGGGCATCATTTTTTAGCGAGCAGCATTGCCATCCGCGCGATGATGAACTTCCCCTCGCGCGAGGTATTTGAGTTCAAGCAGGACGATCACAAGTCGACAAACGCGTTCCTCCTCCAACCTATATATATCCGAATATAACGAGGTTTATTGGTAGATCGAGCGCATAAGCGCGTTCTCCGGGCGGGCGGAAGACGAGAGAAGCGCAGGCGTCATGATGCGAACGGGAGGCGTCCTCCCGATCAGCCTGTCAATCAACTCCTTGCAGCTTGAGCAGATAGACGTCGCACATCTATCAGATCGATAGCGCGACATTGGTCCGTCTGGGAGGAATGATAACAAGAAAAAAACCGAACGCCAGTGTATTTTTTTGACAGCCGGAATCAAAACGCCGGTGTGTTTTTTTGACAACTGGAATCAAACTGGCTGCCGTTGTTTTCCCCAAGAAGCTTCGTTGCGAGATCAATTTCCGGAAAAGGTGTTGCGATCCGATCTGTCAGAGGTAGACGCACATCCACCAATGAGATAACAGGCAAGGTGCCGTTGAAGGCAGCAACAAGCAGCAACAAAATGCGGTATCGGCGGCATGCGGTGGGGTACCGCGCGGCGATCCCTTGTCACCATCCTTCAAGTTTGCAGTGCCTCCATGGCAATGTCTCGATGCCAGTGCGGCCGCTCCGAAACGCGGAATCTGCTAACGTCTTCAACCTGATTTGCCCTGTCCAGCCCTCCTCGCAAAAAGATTCCTGTTTCCTTTCGCGACAAATCACCGGCCTATCTCCTGCCGTCCGTGCCCTCAATGAGGGGCGTATCATGATCGTCACGAAACGTCGGGCGCGGGATGCGGTGGACGCGGCAGCGTCGTCGCGCGAGGCAGGCGCAGGGCCGGCTGCAAGGCCGGTGAGCGACGATCTCGCGTGTGAACGAACGGCGCCGCTCTTCGCCTTCGTCAAGGCCATGGCGGATGTGCACATGCCGGCAAGGCCTCCCGGCGAAGGCGGGTCGCGTACGGCAAAACCGTGTGGTCCTGGCACCCGTTGCTGGTGTCAAGCCGGCGGAGGTGTTTCGAACCCAACCGGGTTTCGAAGCGCCACTAATCCGCTGGTGACGGTGACAAGACGAATTCGTCGCCGGGGAGAGCGAGGCATAAGCCGTAAAACCATCGCGCAGGAAATGCCGGATGTTTCCGGTGGACCTGTGGTGACTAACGCGCGTGCTTTCTACACTACACGCGCGGCTGCGGGTGCACTGAGCGCCCGGCATTTCCTGCGCCCTCCGTTTTTCAGGGCGAATGCTTTTTCAAGACTCGGGCAAATGATGTCGCGGGAACGCGGACACGTGCCTGAGCGGCTGTTTGAATTCGAATCCGAAAGGCGCGGCAACGACCTGTCCGACCGGAGCTTTCCCGCTTACGACGATTTGCCGTCGTCGGGCAGAACGAACCGACCGTAGGCGCCGCGCGCAAACAACAACGGCTCATGGCTGTTATAGGCGTAAGCCTCGACCGCGCCGAGGAAAATGACGTGATCGCCGCCATAATAGCGGTTGGCCGCGCGGCATTGGAAATTCGCCACGCTGCCGGCGAGGATCGGCGCATTGCCCAGACCCGGCGACCATTCTATTCCAGCGAACCTGTCGCTGGAATATCTGGCAAATCGGTGGGCAAGCTCCTGCTGCGACGCGCCCAGGACATTGACCGCGAAATGGCTGGCGTTCTGGAAAACGGTCAAACTCTGCGAATACGTCCCGAGGCTCCAGAGCACCAGCGGCGGGTTCAGCGAGACCGAGGCGAACGAGTTGCAGGTCAGCCCATAGGGCCTGCCATCCCTGGTGGCGGCCGTGACGATGGTGACGCCGGTCGCAAACCTTCCAAGCGCGTTGCGAAAATCCCGGGGATCGATCGGCGAACTGTCGCTGGCGAGTTCGGCCGCGGGATCCGGATTGATCGGATGCTTGGGGGTGTCGTTCATCCGGCGATCTCAGAGCGTCAGGTTTTCCGATGGCAGGCCAAGCGCGACCCGACCGTAATCGGTGCCGGCCGCATCGAAGTTGAAAGCCAGATGGGAATTGATGGCATGCGCGTCGCGAAACTGGCGTTGCAATACGCCGCTCATGTATAAGGCACGGGCACCGCTGGCTGCAAACAGCAGCGAAACCGCTTCCGTACAGAGATTGACCGAAAATGCGCCATCGCGGCGCGCCCTGGTCTTGGCGGGAATGTCAGGCACACGGCCGGCTCTCGCGCCGGCCATCGCCTCGATGCAGGTCGAGCGCATGATCAGGCGCGCCGCGTCGATCTTGGCCGAGGCTTCCGCGATCTTGATCTGCGTGCTCTGCAAGTCGCCGATCTTGGCGCGATTAACGGTGGAGGTGCGATCCCGCGCGAGATCGACATAATCGTCGAGACAAGCCTGCGCGTTGCCGAGCGCCACCCCCGACAGCACATACGGAAACAGCGAAAATACCGGCAGCGTATACAACGCATTGGGATTGACGGCGCTGCCCGGCGTCGGACCGCCGTCAAGCGCGCTTACCGCCACCGTCATCGGCTCCGCGACGAAGGCGTCATCGACCTGGACGTCGTTGGATCCAGTGCCGCGCAACCCCGTCGCGTTCCATCGGTCGACGATCTTGTAGTCGCTTTTCCGGAGCAGGAAGATCCGGTACTCGATGCCGTCGGCCTCGTCATCGGAAGCAACGACGCTGGCGAGCATATTCCATTGGCTGGAATCCACGCCTGAGGAGAACGGCCAGTGGCCGCTCAGCACATAGCCCCCGTCGACTTTTCGGGCGCGCCCGGCCGGAAAGATAAAGGACGACGCAATCAGGGTATCGGGATTCTCGTTCCACACGAGATCCTGGGCGCGTTGGTCGAACATGCCCAGCATCCAGTGATGGCTGGAAAGATTGGCGAGATTCCACGCCACCGACGCATCGCCCCGCGCCAGCCGCTCGGAGCAATCGACCAGCGCGACATAGTCGAATTCGGAACCGCCTACCCGCTTCGGCTGCAACATCCTGAACAGGCCGGACTCATGCAGGTCGCGTTCGGTCTCCGGCGGCAGGCGCTGCAATTCCTCGGTTCGCGCCGCGCGCGCGGTCAGGGTCGGAATCAGCGCCTCGGCCCGCGCCAGCATCGCCGCATAGGCGCTGTCGTCTCCATCCGGACTCGGGGATGGGCCCGCATTCGGGTTGCGACCGATAGCTGCCATTTTGCGAAATCCTCGCTACCTCACCCGACACGCAGCCTTGACGCCCGGCCGATCAAGGCTCCTGGTACCGATCAATGGGTGGTTGAAGCCGGTCTCCGTTCATCGCCCGTTTCCCCTCGATCCTGTCCAACATGATCTTCGACCGCACCGCAGCGAGATTGAGGAAACTGACCGATGCCCGTTTATCGCCGGATCGCCGGTTATTCAAGACACCGCTGCAAACACGGACCACCCGGCTATCTTTCGCACCGGAAGTGGAACCACGGTGCACTCTCGCGCGTTGCCGCAACGATTACCAGAATCGCTTGCCAGCGATCGGTGATGTCGATGCGCGTAAAAACCTCCAGCCTGCTGTTCACTTCGGTCCTCAAGCTGCTTGGTCATTCCATGATGGGGATTGCCGTGGGACTGGCGTTCGCGTTCGTGCTGACGCGCTTCGATCCGCTGGGCATCATCGCCCAAATCAACAACAACGCGGTTCCCGGACTCACGCCGGCCATCCTGACCGATACGATCGTTCTGTCGTTCGCGGTTGGCGCGACCTTGACCGGTCTCGTCTTCATGCTGACCGAAGACCGTTGATATCCACGGACAGCGGATTGAGGATCGCGGTTCGGTCGACCCCAGCCGGCGAACCGCGGCCGCCTATTCGGAGGCGACCTTGCTCGCCTTCTGGGCGGCATAGTCCCGATCCATCACCGCCCGGCAACCGGCGCTCAGATTGCTGCGGTTCTTGAACATGCAAGCGGTGATCTTTGGGATGTTGGGTATCTCGGAACTGCACAGCCGGAACGCATCTCCGGTGCACATCTGCTGTGCCTCGGCGCTGAAGGCGAAGCTCGAGGTCGATGACAGCGCGGAGATCGAAACCGCGAATGCCAGGATCAAGCCAGCCCGGCGGATCGTCTGGATACGAAGAGTGGTCATTTTCGGCTCCTGTCGGCCGGCGGCGCGGCCTGTTGTCGATGGGGAAACAGTGCCTGAGGGTTGGAGTTTCGGATGTGACGTCAGTCACACCCACCGAAACCCGTTGTTTGAAAGAGAGGTCGGTTAGGCCGGTGCAGGCGACAGCTATGTGATGCTTGTCACACAGATCAACGCGGGGTCAGAGATAGCCTTTTTCAGAGATAGCCTTCGCCCGCCTCGGCAGCGAACCGGCCGGGATCACCTTCCCAGACGATCCGCGCATGTTCGAGCACATAGACCCGGTCGGCATGGGGAAGCGCGAAGGTCACGTTCTGCTCGCCGAGCAGAACCGTGATCGGCGTGGTCTGGCGCAGCTTTTCCAGCGCCTTCGACAACAATTCGAGGATAACAGGCGCAAGTCCGAGCGTCGGCTCGTCGAGGATCAGGATTTTGGGCTGCATCATCAGGGCACGGCCGATCGCAAGCATCTGCTGCTCGCCGCCGCTCAGCGTTTGCGCCATCTGGCTCTGGCGCTGCTTCAGGATCGGAAACAGTTCGAACAGCCAGGCGAGTTGCTGTTCCCTGATCTCGTCGGTCAGATGCTGGCCGCCGAGATCGAGATTTTCGCGCACACTCATCTCGCCGAACAATTCCCGCGACTCCGGACATTGCACGATGCCGCTGCGCGCGATCCGCGCCGGGCTGGTGCCGCGCAGTTTTTCGCCGCCGCGGATGATCTCACCGCTATAGGGCAGAAAACCCGAAATGGTATTGAACAGCGTGGTCTTGCCGGCGCCATTGAGGCCGACCACTGAGACGAATTCACCCTCGTGAACGTGGATCGAAACATTCTCCAGCGCCTGCGCCTTGCCATAGTGAACGCTGACGTTTTCCACCTGCAGCAGCGGCACCTTGTCCTTGAAGCTGGTTTCCGGGCGTGCCGAGGTTTCGATCGCGCCGCCCAGGTAGACCCGCCGCACGGTCTCGTTTTTCATCACCTCGTCGGCGCGGCCGGTGACGATCTCCTCACCGAGATACATCGCAAGCACCCGGTCGACGAGAGCCGCGACGCTCTTGACGTTGTGATCAACCAGCATCACCGCGCGGCCTTCGTCGCGAAAGCTGCGGATCAGTTCGGAGAACACGCCGACCTCGGCCAGTGTCAGCCCAGCGAACGGTTCGTCCACCAGCACGACCTTGGGATCACGCGCGATCGCCTTGGCGAGCTCCAGCCGGCGCAGGTCGGCAAATGGCAGGGTCGGCGGGCGCCGCTCCATCACGGCGCCGAGGCCGACACGGTTGGCAATCCATTCGGCGCGCGCGGTCAGGGCCCTATCGGGAAACAGCATGAACAGGCTGTCCGGCAGCAGCGCGACCATGATGTTCTCCAGCACGGTCTGCCGGTTGAGCGGCCGCGAGTGCTGGAACACCATGCCGAAACCCTTGCGCGCAATCTTGTGCGCGGGCAAGCCGGCGACGTTTTCGCCCTGAAATACCACCTCGCCCGCAGTCGGACGCTCGATGCCCATGATCGTCTTCATCGCCGTCGATTTTCCGGAGCCGTTCGGGCCGATCAGGCCGAAGATCTCGCCGGCACGCAGGTCCAGGCTCAGATCCTTGACCGCGGTCAGGCCGCCGAAGCGCTTGGTCAGGCCACGGACCTCAAGAATGGGAGCGTTGCCGGCAGTCGTATCCATTACGAACGCCCCTCACGCGACAACGCCGCTCCGAGGAAACCGCCGGGGAAGAACAGGACGACGAGCAGCGCCACAGCCGAGACGATGAAGGTGGCCAATTCGCCGGTGGGGCGCAGGAATTCGCCGGCGACGATCAGGAAGATCGCCCCCAGCGCCGCGCCGAGCACGGTGCGGCGGCCTCCCAGCACGGCGGCAACGATGACGTTCACGCCAACGGCGATGTCGATCACGGTACCGACCGAGGCGGTGCCGAAATAGAACACCAGCAGTGCACCGGAGAGCCCCGAAAAGAACGCGCTGACAATGAAGGCGGCGAGCTTATGCTTGACGATGTTGAAACCCAGCGCGCCGGCCTGGACCGGGTCCTGGCCGCTCGCCTGCAGCACGAGGCCGATCGGCGATTGCGAAAGCCCGTACAGGATGGCCGCGCTGATCACCATGAAGCCGAGCGCAATCCAGTAATTGACGTTGGGATCAATCGTGATCACGTCGGGAATGGTCAGGCCGATTTCACCGCCGGTGAGATCGGCGAACACCACGACAAAATTCTGCAGTATCAGCACGGCGACCAGGGTCGTCAGCCCGAAATAAGGGCCACGCACCCGCAATGCCGGCAGCGCCAGCACCAAGCCCGCGATCACGGCGGCCAGCGCGCCGAGCGCGACACACAGATAGACCGACCAGCCATATTGATTGTTGAGGATGCCGGCCGTGTAGGCGCCGACCCCGATCAGGAAGGTCGGACCGAAATTCACCTCTCCGGCGAAACCGAACAGCAGATCCCACGACATCGCGAACACGCCGAAATAATAGGCCACCGTCAGCAAGCCGAGGACATAGCCGGAAACATAGAACGGCAGGGTCGCGGCGATGACGACAATCGCAAGCGAGACAAAGAACAATCGCGATTTGAAGAAAGCAGCCACGCTCATCGCCTCCCGAGCAGGCCTTGCGGCCGGATATACATCACGGCCACCAGCAACAGCAGCGCCGGAATCGTCCGATAGGCGGGCGAAACCAGATAGGCCGTCAAGGTTTCGAGATAGCCAACCACAAAGGCCGCGATCAGCGAACCCGAAACGCTGCCAAGCCCGCCCAGCACCACAATCGAGAACGCGCTCGCGGTAAGCGGCCCGACGCTGTAGGAGCTTACGCCCAAGAACATGCCGAGCAGCACGCCGGCAATGCCGGCCAGGATGCCGTAAATCGCCCACACCACGACATAGATGCGGGTCAGTTCCAGCCCCAGCAGCGTGACACCGCGCGGATTCATCGAGGCCGCGAGCACGGCCTTGCCGGTACGGGTGCGGTTCACCAGCAGCCAAAGCAGACCGATCGCCAGACAGCACATCACGGCGGTGAAGATCTCGTTCTTCGGCGTACGCACGCCGAGAATGTTGACCACGCCTCCGACAATCGGCAGCACGGTCTTGGCGTTGTTGGTGAAGAAATACGCGATCAGTTCCTGGATCATGATCCCCCACAGCAACGTGCCGGTGAGGACGAAGATTTCCTTCTCTTCGTTGGCGATCCGCGTCGATCTCTGGATCGGCTGTACCACCGCGAAGTAGGTGGCAAACGCCGCGACCATTCCGACCGCCACGCCGATCAAGGCGCCGGCATAGGTGTCCAGATGCAACACGCTGGCGGCCGCCCATGCCGCCACGGCGGCCAGCACCATGATGGCGCCATGGGATAGATTGAGGACGCCGGAGACACCAAATATCAGGGTAAAGCCGGTGGCCCCGAGCGCGTAGAGCGCACTGATGGCAAAACCGTCGATCAATATCTGGAACGCAAGCATTTATGATGGCCGCGGCAGCATGCTGCCCCACTCAGGGAAATTTCAAAGTACGGCAAACATCAAATGCTCCCGGGCGAACCCGGGAGCATGATCGTCACAAGTTCAGTTCGCGGTGACCTTGATGAAGCTCGGGAACTTCAACGAACCCTTGGCGATTTCCTTCGGCCAGACGCTCACCTGCTTGCCGTCCTGCCACTGCAATATCAGGCCTGTAACCAGGCCCTTGCCGTATTTGATCGAATGGGTGAACGGGTCTTCCTTGCCATAGAACTGGACGCGACCGATGGTGCCTTCCCAATCGGTCTTTTCCAGCGCCGCGACCAGCTTGTCCGCATCAGTCGATCCACCCCGCTTGACCGCATCGGCGATGTAGTAGACTTCGTCATACGAGGTGTAGCCGGCATAGGACGGATAGTTGCCGTACTTCTTCTTGAAGCCTTCCGCGAACGGGACCGACTTCGGCGTCACGGCAACGTCCGGACCGGAAACACCCTGATACAGCACACCGTCAGCCGCGTCGTTGGTATCCTTGCCGAAGGTGCTGTTGGTGGCCTGCGAGGCGATGCCGAGCATCGGGATCGGCACCTGCTGGTTCTTCCATTGCACCGTCGGTTGTACACCGACATGCGAGATGCCGGTGATGATTACGTCGGGCTTGGAGCCTTCGATCTTGTTGAAGATCGGCGTGAAGTCGGTCGTGTCAGGCGAGAAGCGGATATGGTCGAGCACCTTCAAGCCGATCTTCGGCAGGCACTCCTCGTAACCGACATCGAGCGGCTTGGTCCATGCCGCGTCTTCGCTCATGATGACCGCGCTCTTCATGTGCTTCTGTTCCACCAGCAACTCCTTGGCGGCATCGCACACCGACAAAGCGAGCGCAGCAGAGGTCAGATAGCCGTGGAAAGTATATTTGTTCTTCTCGTAGTCGCTATGGACGCTCTTGCTGATTTCGTTGGACGCGGCACCCGGCGTGATGAACGGCGTCTTCAGGCGGGAAGCCCACGGCTCGAGCGCCAGCACCACCTCGCTGATGTAGCTTGCGATAACGACGTTGACCTTGTCGTCATTGACCGCGCGCTGGAAGGCGCGAACCGAATCCGCCGAGGAGGAATGGTTGTCGTAGCTGATGATCTCGATCTTGCGACCGTCAACGCCGCCCTTCGCATTGATTTCGTCGGCGGCCATCTGGGCGGCCTGCGGGATCGACGCGCCGGCGATCGCCTGCGCTTCCGCGATCACGCCGATCTTGATGGGGTCCGCGGCCGAAGCCTGGCTGGAAGCCGTCGCCAGAAGACCAAGCGCAGCCGCTCCGAGAAGTTTCCGTACTGACCAAAAACGAGGCGACCTGGATGTCTTCGCCATGTTGTTCCTCCACTTAGTTTTTTAATTGGCGAGGGCATTCTAACTGTGCCTACGCACGCGGCAAGCGAAACTACAGCGCAAAGCCCTTTTGAATGCGGAACTTAAGTAGGTAGGCATCACCTCGACAATTCCCGCGGCGGCGTAAAGGCTTCGCACGGCCAATCTCGACAGGCTCTGCCCCCACGGGTAGGCTCGCGAAAGCCCTTACGGGAGAGACTCCGTTGCGGGGGAGAATTAAGCTGAAGCGCGACTACTACGCCGGCGCGCTGATGGTTGTGCTCGGGGTCGGCGCCGCCATTGTCGGCAGCGGCTACAAATTCGGCACCCTTGCCCGAATGGGCCCTGGATTCATGCCGGTCGTGCTGGGCGTGATGCTGGCGTTCGTGGGTCTGCTGATCGCCGGCACCGCGCTCGCCTCCTCCGAACCCGATGACGCGAAGTTCATGCCCGACAACCCGCAATGGTTCGGCTGGCTCTGCATCATCGCCGGCCCTGTCCTGTTCATTATTCTTGGCGAGTACGGCGGCATGATCCCCGCGGTGTTTGTCTGCGTTTTCGTCTGCGCGCTCGGAGACAAGAGCGGTACGTACAAATCGTCAGCGATCCTGGCCTTCGGCGTTACCGTATTCGGAGTGCTGTTGTTCCACTATTTCCTGGGCATTCCGTTTCCGCTGTTGCGAGGGGTCAACCTTTGATCTCGACCGCCATTACCGACCTCTGGTACGGCTTCGGCGTCGCGCTCGAGCCGCACAACCTGATGTACTGCTTCCTCGGCGTGCTGGTCGGCAATCTGGTCGGCGTACTACCGGGAATGGGACCGGTCGCCACGATATCGATGCTGCTGCCACTGACCTTCGGGATGCAGCCGGTGCCGGCGATCTTGATGCTCTCCGGCGTCTACTACGGCGCTCAGTACGGCGGGGCGATCTGCTCGATCCTTCTCAATCTGCCATGTCATCCGCCTCACGCGGTGACGTGCCTTGACGGATTTCCGCTGACCAAACAAGGCAAGGGCGGCACTGCCCTCGGCATTACGATCATCGCCGCCTTTATCGGTGCGTCGTTCGGCATCACCGAGATGATTTTCCTGGCGCCATGGCTGGTCAAGATGGCGCTCAAATTCGGTCCGACCGAGATATGTTCACTGATGCTGGTCGGCTTGCTGGCGGGATCGACCCTGGCCAGGGGATCTCCGCTCAAGGGCATCGCCATGACGATCCTCGGCCTTCTGGTCGGCATCGTCGGATCCGACATCGAGACCGGACAGCCACGTTTCACCTTCGGTATCACGGAACTGTACGACGGCGTCGAAATCGTCGCGCTGGCTCTCGGATTGTTTGGCATCGCCGAGTTCATGAACAGCATCAACAGCACCGAATCCGTCGACATGAAATACGCCAAGGTCGGCATCTCCGACATGTTCCCGTCCAAGGCAGACCTCAAGCTGGCGTTCCCGCCGATGATCCGCGGCACGGTGCTTGGCAGCCTCTGCGCGCTGATTCCGGGAACCGGCCCGACGATCGCCTCTTTCGTTTCCTATGCCACCGAGAAGAAGATATCGAAGACGCCGGAGCGTTTCGGTCACGGCGCCATCGAGGGCGTCGCATGCCCCGAGGCTTCGACGCACTCATCCGTGCAGGGCGACTTCATCCCAACCATGAGCCTCGGCATTCCCGGAGATACCGTGATGGCGCTGTTGCTGGGCGCGCTCATCATTCACGGCATCGTTCCTGGTCCGCAACTCATCGGCCAGCATGCCGACATCTTCTGGGGCCTGATCGCGAGCTTCTGGATCGGCAACATGCTGCTGGTCATCCTCAATGTGCCGATGATCGGCCTGTGGGTGAAGCTGCTGAGCATCCCGTATCGCTACCTCTATCCGAGCGCGATGTTCTTCGTCTGCATCGGAGTCTATGCGGCCAATAATGACATGTTCCAGGTCGGTGAGACCCTGTTCATCGGCATTGTTGGTTACATCCTGTTGCGTCTCGACTTCCATCCCGCACCGGTCCTGCTCGGCTTCGTGCTCGGTCCACGCTTTGAGGAAAACTTCCGTCGCAGCCTGCTGATCTCGCGAGGCGACCTCACGACCTTCATCGACAGCCCGATCAGCGCGTTCTTCCTTTTCATCTGCGTCGTGCTGATTGTGGCCCAGGTCTATGTCTGGCTGCGCAAACCAAAAACTCTTACGGAAGAAAAAGCAAAGGTGCCGACATCGCCCTATTCGGAGCTGGCAGAGTAGCCCGCGACTTCCGATATTCGGCAGGCATGGCGGAGGCCCGGCTTTCGACATCTGAAAAGGACGACCAACGGCCAGCGACCTTGAAATCATCCCGGTTCAAAACTGTCATCAGGAGGCCAATCGATGCCATCGCTTCGCATCAAACGCGTCTATGAACCCCCGGCGCCGGACGATGGCGTCAGGATATTGGTCGACCGGCTGTGGCCGCGGGGCTTGCGCAAGGACGCAGCCGCGCTCGACTATTGGTGCAAGGACATCGCCCCGTCGCCCGAACTGCGAAAATGGTTCGACCACCGCGAGGACCGCTTCGACGAATTCAAGCAGCGATACCGCCTTGAGCTGAAGTCAAATCCCGCGCTTGCCGAATTCCGCAAGCTGACCAAAGGCAAGGCGACATTGCTGTATGCCGCACATGACGAGAAGATAAACCACGCCGTGGTGCTGGCGGAATACATGCGGGCCCTGAATGCGAAAAAACGCTGACAGTAGCCAAGCCGGCGCTGCCCACCCTGTCAGGTTTCGGGTGGCTAGTGGCGCTGCGATCCCTCAGGATAGACGGGAACCGACGGCAAATCATCAGGAGGCTCGCCGTGAACACAACAGGTTACGTCTACAAATTCATCGACTCGCCGTTCGGCAAACTGAAGCTGGTCGCAAGCGAGAAGGGCTTGGCCGCCATACTGTGGGAAAAGGACGATCCGCGACGGGTTCGTCTTGGCCCGCTGAAATCCGGTTCGAACAACAAGTTCATCAAACAGGCCGAGAACCAATTGAAAGCCTATTTCGGTGGCAAATTGAAGAAATTCACGGTGCCGTTGGATTTCAAGGGCACCGACTTCCAAAAGAGCGTGTGGACGGCACTGCTGACCATCCCGTTCGGCGAAACCCGTAGCTACGGCGAGATCGCGCAACAGATCGGCCGGCCCGACGCTTCGCGCGCGGTCGGCGCAGCCAATGGCCGCAATCCAATCTCGATCATCACACCCTGCCATCGCGTGCTCGGAACCAATGGCAAACTGACCGGCTTTGCCGGAGGGCTGGAAGCCAAGGATCAATTGCTCAAGCATGAAGGACGCGATCCCCTGCTTGGTCTCGCCGGCCAGCGCGTCCGCCGGGAGGAGAACCAGTCGCGATGGGCGATGCAGTAGCGGCGCAGCGTCGGACCGCACTCAGGCGATCGACAAATATCGGCACACGAAGGCAAAAGGCTTTTCGCTGCTGGCCCTTGTCAGTTGTAGCGAATAGCCGTAGCGCTGCATCAGAGCCGTGAGGTCCACGGTCTTCTCGACTTCGAACAACCGGTCCTTGTGCGGCTGCGACCAGTCCTGAATTCTGGCCTTTGCCCTGGCCTTGGCGGTTCTGGCGTCTGGAACCACCAACAGGATATTCTTGTGTAGCTCGGTGAATTGGGCGGGGTCATAGCCGCCCACATTGACGAAGAACAATCTGCTCGCATCGTCGCGCGACGGTTCTTTCGTCAACGCGATATCGAATCCGTCAACCTGCTCGACCTCGCCCCAGCAATCCAGATGCAGGCTTTCCGGATCGCCCCACCATTGCCGGCGCAAATCCTCATGGCAATCTTCCGGCGTCTCTCCGATCGAAAACCGCAGATCGTGCAGCTCGATGTTCGAATTGCCACAACTGCCGCCGATATAGAACATGAACAGCTTCATCAGGCGTATCGTCCGCGTTTTGTCCGATCAGCTTTGGTCAATTTTAGCCGAAGGTGAAAGCATAGGCCTGGACTCCGGGATCGAGGAAGCGGATTTCGAAAGTATGGTCCATAACCGCGCCAGGATCGCGCACCAGTTGATATAGCCGCTGCATGGTCACGACTCCCTGGCCTTCCGCATCGATATCGACACCATGGGCGGCACCGGGACTCCTGCCATCGATCGTTACGACGAAACGAACCGGACTGCCACCGGCCGAAGGCCCCAGCACGAGATGCAGATCGCGGGCGTGAAAGTGATAGGCGATGCTGCCGCCTGCGGCGTTCAGCAGCGCGTGCTCATCGCCGACGGTCCAGTCGCCAACCAGCGACCAGTCGTTCAACTGCATCGGACCGATCGCATAGACGTGGCTCTGGTCCTGGACCAGGCCGCCAGGCGACACGAAATGGTCCGCCCGGTCGTAGCCGATATAGGTCTCCGGCGATTTGACGTCGGCTTTGTCGGAGGCCGCTTCCGCGCCGGAGCCGTTGACTGAGACAATGCCGGTCGGCAGGTTTTTATTGCCGGCCTCCGCCAATAGTTGCTGGATCACCTTTTCGGATTCGTCGTATTCGCCCTCGCCGAAATGGTGATGCCGGATCCGGCCCTGGGTATCGATGAAATAGTGAGCCGGCCAATATTCGTTGTCGAAGGCGCGCCAGATCTTGTAATCGTTATCGATGGCGACGGGGTATCCGATTTTGAGCGTCGAAAGGGCCTTCTTCACGTTGTCGACATTGCGCTCGAATGCGAATTCGGGCGCATGCACGCCGATCACCACCAGGCCGTGGTCTTTGTATTTTTCCGCCCAGGCGCGAACATAGGGAATCGCGCGCAGGCAGTTGATGCAGGAATAGGTCCAGAAATCGATCAGCACGACCTTGCCCCTCAGATCGTCCGCCGTCAGCGGCTTGGTGTTGAGCCATTCGGTCGCGCCGTCGAGCGAGGGCAATTGACCTTGGATCGGCAACGGCTCATTTTCGCCCGGCGGTTTCTCGTCAGCAGACTTGGTGCGCGTCATCGACGGGCTGGCGCCGGTCATCGCCGCCGAATTGTCGCGCGGGTGCAATTTGTCGAGCAGGCCCTGTTCCAGCGCGGTCGTGCTTCCGACCGAGAGGTTGGTGAGAAAGCCAGTGTCGAGACCGAACGCGATCGCAACGACCGCTGCCAACACCGCGGCGCCAAGGCCGCGCCGGATCCACTCGCCGGCGCCGATCGAACGCTTCATTATGGCGAACAGCCGCCCACCGACGAGCAAAGCCAGCGCCAGCGAGGTCGCCGCGCCCGCGGCATAGGTTAGAAGCAACAGCGAGGTCTTGAGACTGGCGCCCTGCAGGGCCGCGCCGGTAAGAATCAACCCCAGTACCGGTCCCGCGCATGGCGCCCAGAGGAAGCCGGTGGCAATACCGAGCAGCAGCGGTGCAAGGATCGAATCTTCGGCGGCGTGATCGGCCGACTGCGATAGCCGCGCGCCAACTGCGACCAGCGGGCGCATCAGCCGGTCCGCGAGTGGCGGAAACAACAGGGTCATGCCGAAAACGGCGAGCAGCGCCAGCGCGGCGATGCGTCCATATTGATTGGCCGAGACCACCCAGCCGCCCGCTACGGAGGCAAGCGTTGCGACTACAGCAAACGCCAACGCCATGCCGACCAGCATCGGCAGGCCGTTGCGCAGGAACGGACGGTCCGCCCGCGCCAACACGAACGGAATGACCGGCAGGATGCAAGGGCTGACGATGGTAAGCACACCGCCGAGATAGGCCAGCAGAAAAAGGATCATGGCATAACGTTTCCATCCGTGTGTGAGGCCGGCGGCGTCCGTCCGCCGCCTTGACATTGAACCGTGTTTCCGCAGACGCTTAAAATGAGCAGTCACAAGGAAGCAATCAATGAAAACCCGCGCCGCGGTTGCTTTTGAAGCCAAGAAGCCGCTCGAAATCGTCGAACTCGACCTGGAAGGCCCGAAGGCGGGTGAGGTTCTGGTCGAGATCAAGGCGACAGGAATCTGTCACACTGACGCCTATACGCTGGATGGATTCGACAGCGAGGGAATTTTTCCGTCGATCCTGGGCCATGAAGGCGCCGGCATTGTGCGCGAGGTGGGGTCCGGCGTCACCTCGGTCCAACCGGGCGATCACGTTATCCCGCTCTACACGCCGGAATGCCGGCAGTGCAAAAGCTGCCTCAGCCAGAAGACCAATCTCTGTACAGCGATCCGCGCCACACAGGGCAAGGGCCTGATGCCCGACGGTACCTCGCGCTTCAGCTACAAAGGCAAGACGATTTTCCACTACATGGGCTGCTCGACCTTTTCCAATTTCACGGTGCTGCCGGAGATCGCGGTCGCCAGGATTCGCGAGGACGCGCCGTTCGACAAGAGCTGCTATATCGGCTGCGGCGTGACAACCGGCGTTGGCGCCGTGGTCAACACCGCCAAAGTCACGCCGGGCTCCAATGTCGTGGTGTTTGGCCTCGGCGGCATCGGGCTCAACGTCATCCAGGGTGCGCGGATGGTGGGCGCTGACAAGATCATCGGCGTCGACATCAACGATTCCAGGGACGAATGGGGCCGCCGGTTCGGCATGACGCATTTCGTGAACCCGAAGAAGGTCGATGGCGATATCGTCCAGCACCTGGTCGGACTGACCGACGGCGGTGCCGATTTCACCTTCGACTGCACCGGCAATACCACCGTGATGCGTCAAGCACTGGAAGCCTGTCATCGCGGCTGGGGCGTATCGGTGGTCATCGGCGTGGCGGAGGCCGGCAAGGAGATCGCCACACGGCCGTTCCAGCTGGTGACGGGCCGGGTCTGGAAAGGCACCGCGTTTGGCGGCGCGCGCGGCCGCACCGACGTGCCGAAGATCGTGGACTGGTACATGAAAGGAAAAATCGAGATCGATCCAATGATCACCCACGTTCTCAAGCTCGAGGATATCAACAAGGGGTTCGACCTCATGCACGAGGGCAAGTCGATCCGGTCGGTCGTCGTATTCTAGCTGGACTCCAGGAATCTGCGTTACGCACTGCGGCCCGGCCATGCGATATCTCCGCGCGCCGGGATGCGCCGCTCGTTGTCATAAAACCTTCATACTATTTCTGTCGTGAGCCGCTTCGATTCATGACAATATTAATACAGACAAATGTCATTTCGATTTTATTTTCGGAGCTCCCGCATGAGTTTGGAATGGCCGGCGCGGCCGGCTTTCCCTTTAAAGCCCTCGACGACCTCCTCGCCGCGCTCTGCATCCGGCTTTCTGACCTGGTCGAATCCGCTGGCGTGGTGGTGGGCAATGCTGACGCTGGTCAGCGGCGTCAATGTCGCGATTTGGTTCGCGCTGTACCGCGAGTTGCCGGAACAACCGGTTGCCGGCAGCACGTCCAGCGCCGGACTGATGCTGGTGCTTTGCGCTGGCTATGTGTTCGGCTGTGCCTTCAGATCGGTCTTGCCGCGCGCCGACGTGCAGCGGATCTGCCTGTTCGACACCTGGCTGTCGAGCGTCGTGGTCGGCCGCTCGGTCGCGACCGTAGCCGAGCTTTGCTTTGCCGCACAGTGGGCGATCGTCCTGCACCGATTGGGCATGATGACAGGAACCGATACCGTCTTGACTGCGGCCTGGGTGATCCTCCCGCTGATCCTGATCGCGGAGTGCTGCTCCTGGTACGCCGTGCTGACCACCAACTATTTCGGCAACGCCGTCGAGAATTCGATCTGGGCGGTGGCGTTCTTTATCGCGGGCATCGCGCTGTGCCGGCTGCTGCCGGAATTCGACGGACCGATGCGCGTGGTTCTCGCCATCGGCCTCGCCGGGATCGTGGCCTATCTGGCGTTCCTGATGACGGTCGACGTTCCCATGTATTTCAATCGCTGGCGCACCGGAGGCGCGGACGGCAACCGGCGTCTCAGCGCGCGCGAGGGACTCCGCGACGTCAGCACGCGCTGGGTGGTGACGCACGAGCTTGCCGAGTGGAAAGAAGAGATCGCCTGGATGTCGCTTTATTTCAGCATGGCGGTGTGGGCGAGCCTCGCGCTATGCCTTTTCTATTCGCTCGCAGACCAGATTCCGCGCTATCACGCAGGGCCAGCAGCCTCGGTCTATGCCAGCAGCACCGCGTCGGCTCCGTTCACGGCCTCGGCGCTGTCGGTCACCGTTCGCTCCAGCGAAGGCGCTTGAACCGACACGTTCTCGGCAAAGAACCGCGCCACCGCGATATAACGCTCGCCATCGCCGGCTTCGCGCGCCGCGAGCGCCTCTTCCGCCAGCATGCAGCCGCCGAGCGTCGCGCCGAACAGCCGCAAATATGGCGTCGCTCCCGCCAGCGCGTCGTTCGGCTTCGAAGCGACACACTCGAGCAGCCATTTGCTGGTGCGATCGAGCGCGCCGAGCGCCTCACGTAGTTTTATTCCTGTGGTGCCGAAGGCGGGATCGTTCGATCGTTCGACCCGCGTGACGATGCCGTCAAGTTCGCCCAGCAATGCAAACACCGATGCGCCGCCATCGGCGCCGAGCTTGCGGGTCAAGAGATCGATCGACTGGATGCCATTGGTGCCCTCATAGATCGAGGTGATACGGGCATCACGGGAATGCTGCGCGGCGCCGGTCTCCTCGATAAAGCCCATGCCGCCGTGGACCTGCACGCCGAGATAGGCCACTTCATTGCCGATGTCGGTGGCGAACGCCTTGGCGATCGGCGTCAGCAGCGCGCCGCGGGCGGCGGCGGCGGCCCGCACCCCGACGTCCCTGGCTCGCACGGACACATCGAGCGCCACCGCGGTCGCGTAGCAGATCGTGCGCGCCGCCGCCGTGAGGGTACGCATTTGCATCAGCATGCGCTTGATGTCGGGATGCGCGATGATGGGATCTGAACCGTCGCCCTTGCTGCCGATGGCGCGACCCTGCCTGCGTTCCTGCGCAAAGGCCAGCGCCTGCTGGTAGGCGCGGTCGGCGATGCCGACGCCTTCCAGACCAACTGCAAGCCGCGCCTGGTTCATCATCGTAAACATGCAGAGCATGCCGCGATTTTCCTCACCGATCAGGTAGCCGATCGCGCCGCCCTTGTCGCCCATCGTCATGGTGCAGGTCGGCGAAGCATGGATGCCGAGCTTGTGCTCGACGCCGCTGGGATAAATGTCGTTGCGCGCGCCGAGCGAGCCGTCGGCGTTGACAAGGAATTTAGGAACCAGGAACAGCGAAATACCCTTGGTGCCCGCGGGCGCATCGGGCAATCGGGCCAGCACGAAATGCACGATGTTATCGGTCATGTCGTGATCGCCATAGGTGATGAAGATCTTGGTGCCCTTGATGCGATAGCTGCCGTCGGCCGCGCGCTCGGCGCGGGTGCGCAGCGCGCCGACATCGGATCCCGCCTGCGGCTCGGTGAGCTGCATGGTGCCGGTCCATTGTCCGGAAACGAGCTTTTCCAGATAAATCTTTTTCAGCGCGTCGCTGCCGTGGGCGTCGAGCGCCTCGATCGCGCTCAGGGTCAGGAGCGGGCAGAGACCGAAGGCGATGTTCGAGGCGCTCCAGATTTCGGTGCAGGCCGCGTTGATGGCGAGCGGCAGTCCCTGGCCGCCGAACGCCTCCGGTCCCGACACCGCATTCCAGCCCGCCGCGATCCAGCGCTGGTAGGCATCGGGCCAGCCAGGCGCGGTGGTGACTTTGCCGCCCTCGAGCTTGATGCCATGCTCGTCGCCGACACGGTTGAGCGGGGCCAGCACATCGCCGGCGAACTTTCCGGCTTCCTCCAGCACGGCTGCGGTGATGTCGGCGTCGAAGTCGCCGTAGTGGCCGGCCTTGACCGCCGCTTGCAGGCCGGCGCCGTGATTGAGGGCAAGCAGCATGTCGTTGATCGGCGCGCGATAGGTCATGACAATGGTCTCGCGTGAGGAATAAAGGACCACAGGACGCGGTCTTCCCACGAAACCGCCCTTCCCTCAACTCCGTGAGCGTGGGGGGCGTGGAAAAAAGCGACCGCTATGGCCAGCAAACGGCCATCACGGCCACCGGGGGCAAAACGGTCCGATTAGCCAAGGCAGCCTGCCGCGGGCTTCGCCGAATTCAGCTCCCAGCCGGTTGAAAAGGCTCAACTCCCTCTATAGACCGGTGTTACCGAACGAACCCGCGCGGGCCATCGTCCCGCCAGTTTCCGGACAGGCCTGTTGGGGCGTAGCCAAGCGGTAAGGCAGCGGATTTTGATTCCGCCATTCGGAGGTTCGATCCCTCCCGCCCCAGCCAGCCCCGGGTTTTGGAAGACTCCACGAGGTGCGCGCGAATGGCCCGGAAGTCCGGACATTTCGCGTGTTTGGTTTGGTCTCCCGTCACCCGATTTGCGGATCTTGGGGTTGAAGTCGGCGAATGTCTCCGATCCCTTCCGCGAAAACTCCCGTTTTGCGGAGACCGTCGGCTCTGATCACAACTGCCGCCCGAGGGCAGTAGTTCCCCACTGATAAGCTTCGCAGAAAGCTTATCAGTTCAACTGTAGAGTGATGCACGATTGCGTACATCTTGTCTCGCCGCACCGAAATCGAGCTCCATAAAATAGCGGAGTGAGCGAGCATCCAGTTCACAGTATAGGACGGAGGAAACACAAAATGTCCAATCTTCACCTTCTTGCAACCCTCCTTTCGTGCTCTCACGCAGAGATGCGCTTCTCGGCTCGGAAATGGCGCCGCGGGCGATGCCCGGACCGTCGATGGCCCCGGTAGGCGTTCGGGAGCATGAGGAGACCTTGCATCGGCTCGGCCTCTCCCCATGGCAGCCCGGTCGCGCGGGCTCCGGCGCGTCATTGCGTCACCGTTGAAAACCGGCATCGCCGGTTTGGGCGGCAGAGCAGTTGATGTAGGCTGTGACCCGTAGACTAGCCTGCGCAGGGCCATCCGGTCGAGGGACCATACCATGACGGATCATCTGATAGTCTCCGACGAAAACACGATGCGGGTAATTCGGCTACGGCGGCCCGAAAAGAAGAATGCGATCACCCACGACATGTATCGCCGCATGAGCGATGCGATCGACACCGCCCAGAACAATCCGGGTATTCGTTGCATCATCATTACCGGCGGATCGGGGGTATTCACCGCGGGCAACGATATCGAGGACTTCCTGAAGGACAGTACCGCCAATACCGATGCCCCGCGCGTCTCCAACGCCGTGAAATTCCTCTATTCGCTCGCGCACAACGTCAAGCCGATCATCGCCGCGGTCGACGGCGTTGCGATCGGCATCGGCACCACCATGCTGTTCCATTGCGACTATGTGCTCGCCAGCACGACCGCCACGTTCTCAACGCCGTTCATCCATCTCGGCCTCGTACCGGAAGGCGCCTCCAGCCTGTTGATGCCGCGCAGCATGGGACACCAGCGTGCCTTTGCAACCCTGGTGATGGGACGCACCATGACCGCCGACGACGCCCACCTTGCGGGCTTCGTCAACGTCGTGGTTGCGCCGGGCCACACCGAGGCCGAAGCCCGCAAGGTCGCGCGCGAGATTTGCGCGCTGCCTGCCGAAGCGGTCGCGATCTCGCGCAAGCTTCTGAAGCTGCCTCCGGAAGATTTGGCCCGGCGCATCGATCAGGAAAGTCACCTGTTCGGCGAGAGGATGCGCTCCAACGAAGCGATTGCAGCGTTCAAGGCATTCTTTACCCGCAAGAAGGGATAAGTCTATCGCCCCCGCTTGCGACGAGAGACGCGATTGCCTGATGCGACACATCGCCCGGCGCGGTTCGGATCATCGGGGATCGGCCGAGCCGACCGCCCGCGGATAAGATCCGCCGCATGAAGCGAATGACGGCTCTTTCGGATCGGCCGACGAGCACCTAGATTAGTTGATCCTCGCGAGCAGGCATCTAAAACCCCCAGGGCATTGCATGACCCTTCTCCTCACCCATCCAGCCTGTCTGGAGCACATGACATATCCAGGACACCCGGAACGGCCCGACCGTCTGCGCGCGGTCGACCAGGTGCTGGCGGAAGACCGTTTCAATCGGCTGGCGCGCGACGAGGCGCCGGAAGGCAACCTCGATCTAGTCACGCTATGCCACAACGAACATTATGTCAGCGAACTGCGGCATATCGCGCCATCGAGCGGCCTCGTCTATCTCGACAGCGATACATCGATGTCGCCGGGCACCTGGGAGGCGGTGATGCGCGGCGTGGGCGGCGCGGTCGCGGCCACCGACGCGGTGATGACAGGCGCGCACGCCAACGCGTTTGTCGCGGTGCGCCCTCCCGGCCACCATGCCGAAATCGGCAAGCCGATGGGCTTCTGCTTTTTCGACAATGCCGCGATTGCCGCGCGCCATGCCCAGCGCAAATACGGAATAGCCCGCACCGCGATTGTTGATTTCGACGTGCACCATGGCAACGGTACCCAAGATATTTTCTGGGCCGACCGGACCGTGATGTATTGCTCGACGCACCAGATGCCGCTGTTTCCGGGCACCGGCGCCAGCCGCGAGCGCGGCGAGCACGACACCATCGTCAATGCGCCGCTGGCAGCCGAGGACGGCGGCCCGAAATTCCGGGCCGCGTTTGAAAATATGATCCTTCCGCAGTTGAAGAAGTTCAATCCCGAACTGATCATCATCTCCGCCGGCTTCGACGCGCATTACCGCGACCCGCTGGCCTCGCTCAACCTGAAAGCGGAAGATTTCGGCTGGGTCACGCAACAGTTGATGGACGTCGCCGACACCAGTGCCGGCGGCCGGGTGGTGTCGGTGCTCGAAGGCGGATATGATCTGGAAGGGCTGAAAGAGTCGGTGGCCGCGCATGTCACCGCATTAATGGGCGCGTGAAACCCCGCCACAATGCCTCCGCATAGATATCTTTGAGTGAGCGACGTTTGGGACGCATCCGGGAAAGCGATATGGCCGAAAACACCCAAGTGGATGTCAAGAAGCTGAGCTTCGAGCGCGCGATCGAGGAACTCGAATCAATCGTCAAGCGGCTCGAGGAAGGCGAGGTGCCGCTGGAGGAGTCGGTTGCCATTTACGAGCGCGGCGAGGCCTTGAAGCGGCGATGTGAGGAACTGCTACGGCAGGCAGAAGCCAGAGTCGACAAGATTACGACCGACTCCAACGGCCAGGCGACAGGTACGGTGCCGCTCGACGTTCAGTGACGGCCTGTCGTTTCCCCGGCGACGAGCGTTCGAACTGCCGATCGCCTTCGGCGCAAGCCGGTTCTCGCATTTTCCAAATCGCGGATCACGACGCTGCCGAGGCCGAAATGGCGCTTGGCGGCTTTCTCGGCCTGATATAGTCCTGCCACCAGTCGGGGACACCTTCCAGTGCGCGTTGAACGCCGCCACGTCATTTATGTACAGGGGTACGATCCGCGCGGCCTCGCGCAGTACTACCGCATGTTCAGAACCGAGTTGCGCAAATTCGGCCGGCTGTATCAACTCACTGCCACTATCAACCGCCCGCAAGGCGCAGCCGACAGCGAGACCGCGTACTGGACCATCGACACCCGTGCAAGCGACTGGCAGACGCACACCCGCTACGAGTTCCTGCGCTGGGAGGATTTGATCCAGCGTGATCTCGCCGAGCCGATCTGGCGCACGATTTTCCGCTCCACGCAGCTTTTCTGGCGTATCATCTTCAACGGCACATTGGCCCGCTTCTGGAAGGCGCACTGGCGCTTTGCCCTCTTCATTGCCTATCCGCATTTCATGCTGCTGGTCGAGGCACTGGCATCGCTGCTGATCGCCCTCGCCTGCGGCAAGGGCCTTGAAGCGCTGGGCGTTACCGGCCCGTCGAACATTGCGGTCGCGACCGCCGTGTTTGTGGCAGCGCTGATCGCGCTGCTGAAATTCACGGAAAGCCGTAGCTATCTGCTTTACCTGATGGCCGACATGATCTGGACTTGGCAATTCGCCCACCGCCTGCGGCCGGAATGGGACCAGCGCATCGACCGTTTCGCAAAAAACCTCGTGGACGCTGCCTCCAGCAGCGACGCCGACGAAGTCGTCATCGTCGGCCATAGTTCGGGATCGTTTCTGGCGGTCGAAATCCTCGCGCGCGCGCTCAATCTCGATCCCGATATCGGCCGGCACGGCCCGCGGATCGCCCTGCTGACGATCGGCGGCAATCTGCCGATCGTGGGTTTCAACGCGGCAGCGCAGGATTTCCGCGACCATCTGCGGCGGCTGGCGGTCGAGCCTTCGATCGACTGGATCGACTGCCAGGCCCGCAAGGACGTGATGAATTTTTATCCCTTCGACGCAATCACCGGCCATGGCATCGACGTCGGCGCCCGCAGGCGCAACCCCAGGATTGTGCCGGTTCGGTTCCGCGACATCATCGAGCCGGCGCATTATAACGTGTTTCGCTGGCAGTTCTTCCGGGTGCATTTCCAGTTCGTGATGGCCAACGAACGACCGCATCCGTACGATTATTTCATGATAGCTTGCGGGCCTGTGCCGTTACGCGAACGCATGGCTCGCCCCGAAGCCGCGGTGGCGATTGCGACCGGCGACGCCGCCGCTCGCGAAAGCGGCTGGAAAATACTCGAAATGACCACTCCGGCCGCCCCCGGATGACCCCGATTTGAGCAAAATGGAACCATCCGCTAACTGTGGGGGTTGGGACATTGGCGGCTTCTCCAGTTCCCGTGAGTTGGCTTTGGGCGTCAGTTTGGTGTAAAGAGAAAAAACTCATGGGTTGTTGAAGGCCAATTTGCACTGCCTTCCGTTGCGTACAAGCACCTCAAATAACTACGAAAAACGACCTGGGAGAATGAAGACGCAAAGAGTGATGTATGTCACATTGATTGATCTGGCGCGCATCTAAGCCTCTCCAAACCGTGCTCTCGCTTGCTTAGATGGTATCCACCCCCAGATTCTCGCTGCGCCAATACCGCGCAACCCGTCTCGCGTCGGATCCTCCACCCCGACATGCAAAATTGGAATATCGCTTTGACCGATTTTACCAAGACGCCGCTTCTCGACACCATCCACACCCCGGACGATCTGCGCCGGCTCAAGGTAGACAAGCTTCGGCAGGTCGCCGACGAACTGCGGCAGGAGACCATAGCCGCCGTT
Organism: Bradyrhizobium sp.; assembly: GCA_018971675.1. Taxonomy (GTDB): domain Bacteria; phylum Pseudomonadota; class Alphaproteobacteria; order Rhizobiales; family Xanthobacteraceae; genus Bradyrhizobium. The sequence continues at coordinate 28,013 of JAGXAF010000002.1, read as the reverse complement.
TCGGTCACCGGCGGACATTTCGGCGCCGGACTTGGCGTCGTCGAGCTGACCACCGCGCTGCATTATGTGTTCGACACCCCGCGCGATCGCCTGATCTGGGACGTCGGCCATCAGGCCTACCCCCACAAGATACTGACCGGTCGCCGCGACCGCATCCGCACGCTGCGGACCGGCGGCGGGCTGTCCGGATTCACCAAGCGTGCCGAGAGCGACTACGACCCGTTCGGCGCCGCGCATTCCTCCACCTCGATCTCCGCAGCGCTGGGCATGGCGGTGGCGCGCGATCTGTCCGGCGGCAGGAACAACGTCATCGCCGTGATCGGTGACGGCGCCATGTCTGCGGGGATGGCCTATGAGGCCATGAACAATGCCGGCGCGATGAACTCCCGGCTGATCGTCATTCTCAACGACAACGACATGTCGATCGCCCCCCCGGTCGGCGCGATGTCGGCCTATCTATCGCGACTCTACTCGGGAAAGACCTACCGCTCGCTGCGCGAGGCCGCCAAGCAGCTCGGCAAGCACCTTCCAAAGCTGATAGCCGACCGCGCCGAACGCGCCGAGGAATATTCCCGCGGCTTCATGGTCGGCGGCGGCACGCTGTTCGAGGAACTCGGCTTCTACTATGTCGGTCCGATCGACGGCCATAATCTCGACCACCTGCTGCCGGTCCTGACCAACGTCCGCGAAATGCAGACCGGCCCGGTGCTGGTTCACGTCGTTACGCAAAAAGGTAAGGGCTATGGCCCGGCGGAAGCCTCCGCGGACAAATATCACGCCGTGGTCAAATTCGACGTCGCCACTGGCACCCAGTCCAAGGCCAAGCCGAATGCGCCGGCCTACCAGAACGTGTTCGGCCAGAGCCTCGTCAAGGAAGCGCGGAAGGACAACAAGATCGTCGGTATTACGGCGGCAATGCCGTCGGGAACCGGGATCGACATCTTCGCCAAGGCCTTCCCCTCCCGCACTTTCGATGTCGGCATTGCTGAACAGCACGCGGTGACGTTCGCGGCCGGTCTGGCCACCGAGGGCTACAAACCGTTCTGCGCGATCTATTCGACCTTCCTGCAGCGCGGCTACGACCAGATCGTCCACGACGTGGCCATCCAGAGCCTGCCGGTGCGCTTCGCCATCGACCGCGCCGGCCTGGTCGGTGCCGACGGCGCCACCCATGCCGGCTCGTTCGACAACGCTTATCTCGGCTGCCTGCCGAATTTCGTCATCATGGCGGCCTCCGACGAGGCCGAACTGGTGCACATGGTGGCAACCCAAGTCGCGATTGACGACCGCCCGAGCGCGGTCCGCTATCCACGCGGCGAAGGCCGCGGTGTCGATATGCCAGAAGTCGGCATCCCGCTTGAGATCGGCAAGGGCCGCATCATCCGCGAAGGCAGCAAGATCGCGCTATTGTCGTTCGGCACCCGTCTCGCCGAATGCGAGAAGGCGGCCGAGGAACTGGCCGCGCACGGGTTGTCCACCACGATTGCCGACGCGCGCTTCATGAAGCCGCTCGACCTCGACCTGGTGCTGAAGCTGGCGCGCGATCACGAAGTGCTGCTCACCATCGAGGAAGGCGCGATCGGCGGTTTTGGCTCCCACGTGATGCAGGCGCTCTCCGATCAGGGCATGCTCGACGGCGGCCTGAAGATGCGCGCGATGGTGTTGCCCGACGAGTTCCTCGATCACGACACGCCGAACGCGATGTATGCCCGCGCCCGTCTCGACTCCAAGAGCATTGTCGCCAAGGTGTTCGAGGCGCTCGGCAAGGACGTCAAGACGGAGACCGTGAAGCTGGCCTGACCGGCGCTGCAGGTCCGTGAACTGGCTTGCGGAGTTTCCCGCCGCGGTCGGGAATGCGTGCGGTGGCCATTCGAACGGCGCTCCGCCACACGGAATCGTTGAATCATGCCCCCTCCCCGCAAGCGCGCGGATGTGCTGCTGGTCGAACGCGGCCTGTTCGAAAGCCGGGCGCGCGCGCAGTCCGCGATCGAGGCCGGTCTTGTCACCGCCAATGCCAGGCCGGTGCTGAAGGCATCGGAAAACATTCCGGCTGACGCCGTGCTGCAGGCGCAGCCGGCGCATCCCTTCGTCTCGCGTGGAGGCGTCAAGCTGTCAGGCGCGCTGGAGCGATATCCACTTGAGATCGAGGATCACGTCTGTCTCGATGTCGGCGCCTCTACCGGCGGCTTCACCGAGGTCCTGCTCGCGGGTGGCGCAAGCCTGGTATTTTCGATCGACGTCGGCAGAAACCAGTTGCATCCTTCGCTGCGCGGTCACCCCAGGATTGTCTCGATGGAAGAAACCGACATCCGCAGCTTCGAGGGCAAGCGGCTGCCGCAGCGGCCGGATGTCGTCGTGATCGATGTGAGCTTCATCTCGCTGAAAGCGGTGCTGCCGGTGGCGCTGTCGCTGGCGGCGGCACCGATGCACCTGCTGGCGCTGATCAAGCCGCAATTCGAGGCGGCGCGGAAACATTCCAGGCGCGGCATCATCCGCGACGCAGAAGTTCGTCGGCAAGTCTGCGACGACATCGCCGCCTTTGCCGCCTCGCTTGGCTGCCGCAATATCGAGGTATTTCCGTCCCCGATCGCGGGCGGCGACGGCAATCTCGAATTCTTCATTGGCGCGCGCCGTGGCTGAACGGCTCGTCATCGACCATGTTGGCCATCGCGGGGACGGCGTCTGCATCACAGGCAGCGAGAGCGTGTTCGTGCCGTACACGCTGGGAGGAGAAACGGTCGAGGTAGAACGGGACAATGGTCATCCCGACCGCCGGCAATTGATGCGGGTCGAACAGCCGAGCCCGGAGCGCATCGAGCCGTTCTGCCGATATTTCCGGGCCTGTGGCGGCTGCGCAATCCAGCACTGGCAGATGGAAGCGTACCGGACGTGGAAACGCGCCATCGTGGTCGACACGCTCGAACAGGCCGGCATCGCCTGCGAGGTCGCGCCTTTGGTCGATGGCCACGGCGCCGGCCGGCGCCGCATCACGGTCCACGCCCGCCGCCGGAATGACGGCGAACTGCACACCGGTTTTGCCGCGGCGGGCAGCCACGCTATCGTCGCGATCGCGGATTGCCCTATCCTGGATCCCGGCCTGCGCGGCGCACTCGACGTGGCACGCGCACTGGCCGAGGCTCTGAAGCCCGCCGGCAAACCGCTGGACATCCAGGTCACCGCCGCGAGCAACGGCCTCGATGTCGATGTGCGCGGCTCGGGGCCGCTGACACCAACGCTGATCGCAACGCTCTCCAACATCGCGCTTCGGCATGGCCTGGTGCGACTGACCCGGCACGGCGAGCTGGTATGGATGCGCGCGCCGCCGACCATCGAGATCGGAGCAGCGCGTGTCACCCTGCCACCGGGCGCTTTCCTGCAAGCAACGGTCGCCGGTGAGCATGCATTGGCCGCGCTGGTAGCTGAATATTGCAAACGCGCCAGACACATCGCCGACCTTTTTTGTGGCGTCGGTCCGTTCGCGCTGCGGCTTGCCACGAAGGCAAGGGTGTCCGCCTGCGACAGCGATGCCGGCGCCATCGCAGCGCTGCAAAAAGCATCCACATCGGCGTCCCGGATGAAACCGGTCAAGGCCGAGGCGCGCGATCTGTTCCGGCGCCCGTTGATGCCGCAGGAGCTGCGCGACTACGATGCGGTAGTGTTCGATCCACCGCGGCAGGGCGCGCCGGCACAGGTCCGCCAGCTTGCGGCCAGCAATGTACCGGTCGTGATCGCCGTGTCCTGCAACGCCGCGACCTTCGCGCGCGACGCGCAAATGCTGATCAACGGCGGCTACAAGATCGAAGGTGTCACGCCGATTGACCAGTTTCGCCACACGCCTCATGTCGAGCTGGTGGCGCGATTCTCACGATAGCCAAGATGTCGTCGCATTCGACTGCCTGCACCGGCGCCGCTGTAAAGGTACCGCGAAACCGGTGGTTTCACACCAGTCCGCAAGGCTGTATTCTTTTTCGCGATCGCCCGATAACGTCTGGAGCTGCCTCCGGAATGATCGACACCGCCGCCAAGCCCAAGACCCGGACCAAGGTCAAGGCCGAGCGTCCGCGGCTGCACAAGGTAATCCTGATCAACGACGATTACACGCCGCGCGAATTCGTTGTCACGGTACTGAAGGCGGAATTCCACATGACCGAGGACCAGGCCCATAGGGTGATGATCACAGCGCATCAGCGCGGGGTCTGCGTGGTCGCGGTGTTTACCAAGGATGTCGCCGAAACCAAGGCGACCCGCGCCACCGAAGCCGGCCGCGCCAAGGGCTACCCCCTGCTGTTCACCACCGAACCCGAGGAATAAGCGGACCGAGCGGAACACATGCGACGATTCCGGATTGCCGCAATGCCGAAGGCAATTAGGGCCTTTTCCGTTCCGATAGAATCGGAACGGCTCCAGATTCTTGTTTTGACGCGTTTTCTTTACGCGAACCGGTATCCACCCACGGATCAAGTCCGAGGGCATGCTTCGCTCGAAAACGCTCTAACAGCCCCGGCAAATCCCGTTAAAGCTGCTGACTCGCGGCCGACCCCGGTGGTGAGCCGCCGGCCTTCTACGTCGAACCTGATCGGGAATGAAGACGCGCTGCGACGCGCCCGCGTAGGGCGGCGCCACACGAGAGGGCGATGTACCCTGGAGCGGCTGCGGCGGCGCTGACAGCAGCGGGGTATTTGTATGGAGCGGTGGAGTTCTTGATGCGTTGAGGGTGCCGCTGGGGTCGCTGAGCACGCTGGGATTGGCGGGCCCGAACGGCACGCCGTTGATCGGCGTGTTGCCTGCGCCAGCCGTTCCCGCCGGTGGCACGAGCTGCGCATGGGTGCCCGCCGGTGCGGTGAAACCGCAGAGCAACAGGACGACAACAAGCGAATGGCGGGACATCTATTCCCCCTGGGGTTTTAGCGCGACGGCCAATCCGAATCCGGAACGCGCACCAAGGCGATATCCCTCGACGTTTGCGAATTCATGCGTTCACGCCGAGGGCGTTCGAGAACTATCCGCCGATCTGGCCGCGGTGCCTCAAAAAATGATCGGCAAGCACGCAGGCCATCATGGCTTCGCCCACCGGCACAGCGCGGATTCCAACGCAGGGGTCGTGGCGGCCCTTGGTTGTGATGTCGGTGTCGTGACCGCTGCGGTCGACGGTGCGGCGCGGCGACAGAATCGACGAGGTCGGCTTCACCGCGAAGCGCGCCACCACCGGCTGCCCGGTGGAGATGCCGCCTAGAATGCCGCCGGCATGGTTGGAGAGGAAGCGCACGCCGTGATTGCCGGTGCGCATCTCGTCGGCATTTTCCTCGCCCGATAGTTCAGCAGCCCCGAAGCCGGCGCCGATCTCGACGCCCTTCACCGCGTTGATGCTCATCAGCGCCGCGGCGATATCTGCATCGAGCTTGGCATAGATCGGCGCGCCCAGCCCGGCAGCAACGCCTTCGGCGACGATCTCGAGCACCGCACCAATCGATGAGCCGCTCTTGCGGATGCCATCGAGATAGTTCTCGAAGAACGCGGCTTTCTCCTTGTCCGGACAGAAAAACGGATTGCGCGCGATCTCGTCCCAATCCCATTTGGCGCGATCAATCTTGTGCGGGCCCATCTGCACCAGTGCGCCACGCACTTTCACTCCCGGCAGGATCTTGCGGGCGATCGCACCGGCTGCGACCCGAGTCGCGGTTTCGCGCGCCGAAGAGCGCCCGCCGCCACGATAATCGCGCAGGCCGTATTTCGCTTCATAGGTGAAATCGGCGTGTCCCGGGCGAAACTTGTCCTTGATCTCGGAATAGTCCTTCGAGCGCTGATCGGTGTTCTCGATCAGAAGTGCGATCGGCGTTCCCGTCGTGACCTGGACGCCGGTCTCGGGATGCGCCATTACCCCGGACAAAATCCTGACCGCATCCGGCTCCTGGCGCTGCGTAGTGAAGCGCGACTGGCCGGGCCGGCGGCGATCGAGATCGCGCTGGATGTCCTCAGAGGTCAGCGGGATCAGCGGCGGGCAACCATCAACGACGCAGCCGATCGCGATACCGTGGCTCTCGCCAAAGGTCGTGACCCGAAACATATGACCGAAGGTGTTGAACGACATCGAAATTCCGAGAGCGCGATCGGCGCGCTCTGTGGTAGCGAGAAGTCACAAAAACCGCAACTTTCGTCGCGGCCAAATACCGGAGCCGGCCCGCCTTAACTATATTTCCGCAGACCACCGTCGCGAAACACGTAGACCACGCCCTGCCCGATCGGGATATCGACGACCTCAAGTTCCGTCGCTATGCCAAGCGCTACCATCAGCGCGCGCATGGTGCCGCCATGGGCGACCGCGACCGTATCCGTTGTCACGGAATCGAGCCAGGCGCGCATCCGCAAGGTCACGCTGGCATAGCTTTCGCCCGCGGGCGCGGCGACGCTCCATTTGTTCACGGCGCGTGAGGCGAAGGTCGCGGCGTCATGCGCCTGCATTTCCGTCACCGTCAATCCTTCCCAATGGCCGAAGCCGATCTCGCGCAAGCGGTTGTCGATGGTGTAATCGGCAACCGGCAATTCCAGCGCGCTGCGCACCAATTCCATGGTCGTACGGGCGCGGCCGAGCGGGCTCGAGACGAACGGCAACGCAGAGGCCACGCGGCCGTCCTGCGCCAGCAGGCGGCTGAGGATCTCACCCGATGCCGCCGCCTGACCGCGGCCGAACTCATTGAGCGGGATATCCTTCGACCCCTGGAAGCGACCTTCCACGTTCCACCCGGTTTGGCCGTGGCGAATATAGTAGATCGTGGAAGACATCGAGATTTCGTGATTATTCCTTGCCCAGGGAATTGCTGAACGAAATGTCAGCCGCGTCAGGATGCTTCATGCCCACGACGTGATAGTCCGAACCGACGTCCTGCACCTCGCCGGTGACGGCCCCGCGACATGCCTTGACGATCCCCCAAAGCTCTGGAGGTACACCAGCGCTCCCCGCCGGTACAGTGCAAATCGGCCACTCGATTCGGCCGCTCGCCTAGTAGAACGCACTGGTGCGCGGCCGCTGCGCCCGCCAGCAGGACCGAAGCAGAGGGCCGCGATATCGCGGCTTACCCGCGCTCCCCATGCGAGCGTTGGGCGGTTGGCCCAGTTCTCGCAAGCCGTCTACGACCAGTCGGACGAGAGCAGCGGGTGGGCATGCGCCGGCAAATCAGCCCCTAAACAGGTTAGGTCAGCCCTGTCGTCCCAATTCCGACATCGAAAATCTGGAATGAAGTCATGGCTGCGTCTCAATATCGCACCGGATGATCACGCGAAATTGTACCCGCGCATGATCCGCCGATCGGCGCAAGCGGCCTCGATCGGGGTTTGGTACCGCGCTGGTCCCCCTTTCGAGGCCGCCCCCTCGCGACACAAGGCGATCGCGGCCGAATTCCGACCCGAAAGCCGGATTATCAGCCGAGATCGCTGCGAGGATTATAACTGTTTCCGTCTCGCCATTTTTGCATCAACGCTTCCAGTTCGGCATCGTTCCCGTTGGGGAGCACGATCCGGATGGTAACGAAGAGGTCGCCGGGTGCTGCGGCGCCCTTTGCCAGGCCCTTGCCCTTGAGCCGGAAGATTCGGCCGCTCGACGTATTCTTCGGAATCGCCAGTTCGACGGCGTTGCCCAGCGTCGGCACCCGAATCTTGCCACCCAGCACCGCTTCATAGAGCGTGACCGGCAAATCGGCGCGCAGGTCGCTGCCATCGACCTTGAAAAAGGGATGCGGCGCGATGCTGATGGTGATCAAGAGGTCGCCGGGCGGATGACCGGGCGCGGTGTCGCCCTGCCCCACCAGACGGATCTGCTGGCCGGCCACTACACCGGTGGGAACCTTGACATTGAGTTCCTTGCCGGTCGGCAGCCGAACCCGCTTTTCCGCGCCCCTGGCCGCCTCTTCCAGCGATACCGACATCGCGACGTTGATATCAAGATCAAGCGCGATCCCGCCCGGGTCGAATTCGAAGGCCCCGCCACCCGGCCGGCCCCGGCCAGCGCCGCCGCTGAACATGCTGTTGAGAATGTCCTCGAAACCGCCGCCACCAAAGCCGCCGGGCCCCGCGCCGCCGGTGCGGAAGGTACGCGACTGAAAGCCGCCAGCTCCGCGCGTTCGCGGATCGCCACCGGGAAAGCCACTGCCGGAAAATCCCCGGAAACGCGGCTTGCCTTCGGCATCGATCTCGCCGCGATCGAATTGCTTGCGCCGGTCCTCGTCGCCGATGATCTCGTTGGCCGAATTCAGCTCGGCAAAGCGCGCCGCTGCCTTCGCGTCGTTCTTGTTGTTGTCGGGATGATGCTTCTTGGCGAGCTTGCGATAGGCGCTCTTGATCGCCGCAGCACTGGCGCCCCGCGGCACCCCCAGGACGTCATAGGGGTCGCGCATCCGTTAGTCTCCTTTAGGGAAATTCGGGCCTTGAGTTTCGGTTTTCGGCCCATCAGGCTCATCTGGGGTCTTCGTGGCATTTTTGCAACGGGGTCACCCAGCTCAACCCTGCTGCCACGGTTTCAACGTATGGATTTCCCACTGGCCCTGACCTGACTTGCAGGCTGCCCCCTGTAGCCAGCTTTGCGACGTGCCATTGACATAGCTTGCCAGAAAATCCCGGCAGGTGCGTCCTTCCGAGGAATAGGCCTGTGCCAGTGGTGTCACCGAACCCCGCGCGCCGGTCTCCGGGTTTTCCCAAGGCTGGCTGGCATCCTTGTCGCCCCTGGTCAGAACGTCAGAAGCGGCATTGCGGGCAAAGGCCAGATCGCTCTCGGTGGGCGCGCGGGACGCCGGCTTGATCGCGCCGGTAGCCTCCCGGTCGTCCATCCTGGCGTAGGCGCTGTCGATACGGGACATGCTGCAACCGCTTGAGGCCAGCCCGACCAGAATCAGTGTCATCATGGTGCCGGCCGGCGAGATCACCGATAGGCCAACGCGCCGCCATGTCCTATATAGGGCTTGCCTATATTCGGACGATAGCGCGCTGTGGGCGGCGGGCGGGCGCAATTCGGACTCCTGACATGACCGACACGACCTCTATCCAACACCCCACACCGTTAACATCCGGTGATTTCACCGCCGCCGACGAGCCCTACGCGCTGTTCGGCGAGTGGTTCGCCGAAGCCGCAAAGGCCGAACCGAACGATCCCAACGCGATGGCGCTCGCCACCGTCGACGCCGAGGGGCTACCTGACGTGCGCATGGTGCTGATGAAGGGCTACGATACCGAGGGTTTCGTGTTTTACAGCCACATCGCTAGTCAGAAGGGCCGCGAACTCACCACAAATCCTAAGGCGGCGTTACTATTTCACTGGAAGTCGCTGCGCCGGCAGGTGCGCGTCCGCGGCAAAGCGTCGCCGGTGACGGAAGCCGAAGCCGACGCCTATTTCGCGACGCGGCCGAAGCAGGCCCAGATCGGCGCCTGGGCCAGCAGGCAATCGCAGCCGCTGGAAAGCCGGTTTGCCTTCGAACAGGCGATCGCGAAAGTCGCCACCAAATACATCGTCAGCGATGTGCCGCGGCCGCCGGGCTGGAGCGGTTGGCGCATCGCGCCTTCGCAGTTCGAATTCTGGCAGGATCGCCCGTTCCGTCTGCACGACCGCATCGAATTCCGCCGCGCAACGCCGGACCAGCCTTGGTCCAAAACGCGGCTCTATCCCTGAGGCAAGCTTCCCTTTTCAGGATCTTTTCGAGACCTTCAAGGACTTCCATGTCGCCTCCCGCCAACGTACCGCGGCGCACGCTGCTTCTGACCGGAGCCAGCCGTGGCATCGGCCATGCCACCGCCATCCGCTTTGCCAGCGCCGGATGGCGCGTCATCACCTGCTCGCGGCATGCTTTTCCGGAAGTATGCCCGTGGGGGGCCGGGCCCGAGGATCACATCCAGGTCGACCTCGCCGATCATGCCGATACCGCACGCGCGATCGCGGAAATTCGCAAGCGGCTGGACGTCGGCGAGCTACAGGCCCTGGTCAACAACGCCGCCATTTCGCCGAAAGCCCCCGATGGCAGCCGGCTCGGCACTGTCGACACTGACATCGACATGTGGAGCCATGTGTTCCGAGTGAACTTCTTCGCGCCGATCATGATGGCGCGTGGGCTGATCGAGGAACTCAAGGCAGCCAAGGGGTCGGTGGTTAACGTCACCTCGATCGCGGGCTCGCGTGTGCATCCCTTCGCGGGCGTGGCCTATGCGACCTCGAAGGCGGCGCTCGCTTCATTGACCCGCGAAATGGCCTCGGATTTCGGCCGCGTCGGGGTCCGCGTCAATTCGATCGCGCCTGGCGAGATCGACACCTCGATATTGTCGCCCGGCACCGAGAAGATCGTCGATCAGCAGATCCCGCTACACCGGCTCGGGACGCCGGACGAGGTCGCCAAGATCATCTATGTGCTGTGCACCGAGACAAGTTCCTACGTCAACGGCGCCGAGATCCATATCAATGGCGGCCAGCACGTGTAGCGGCTGACCCCATCCTGAAGGACCGCCGTGCAGGATGACGCCTCGAGGATCGGAATTTATAAGCAACGGGTTTGCAAGGAATAAGGGCCCGTCGCTCATCCTTCGGGACACCTTGCGGCTTCTCGGGACGACATTGATCGATGCCCTGCGGCCTCGACGCGATGGTTAATCGGCAAAGACCCGGCGCGCTGCGCCGATGTTGAACGCGCTGGAGCAGTCGTCGTCGTTCTCACCTTCCGACAGCGCCGCGCCGCAATAGCGGCAGGTGCGAATTATCGGCCCAAGTGTTTTGAACCCAAGTGTTTTGAGCCCAAGTGCTTTGAACCCAAGTGTTTTGCCGGCAGCGTTCCGGACTTGTTGATAGCGCGCGAAATCGACGACGTTGGGTCCTGACGTTACGATTTTTTCAACCATTGCTGTTCCCGCGGCGTGAAACGGCTTTATCGCAGACAAGTTTCGCTCAAACGTTCAGCGTACCACTCAAATTTTATCGGTGACATCGAGGCAGGCTTTTTGCCGGATTCAACCTCCGATAATGGAGTCTTAACGCGCTTACAACCAGCGCTTCCATTTGAATAACACGTAAGGCAGTACCGCCGCGAGCACCATCATCGCCAGCGCGATTGGGTAGCCGTGCTGCCAATCCAGTTCCGGCATCACCTTGAAATTCATGCCGTAGATCGAGGCGATCAAGGTCGGCGGCATCAACACCACCGCCATCACCGAAAACAGCTTGATGATATTGTTCTGCTCGAGATTGACGACGCCAAGCATCGCATCCAGCGCGAAGGTGATCTTGTTGGAGAGATAGGAGGCGTGATCGGTCAACGACGTCACGTCGCGCTGCATGGTTTTAAGCTGTTCGCGCATGTCCTTGGACCATTTGGCGCCGTCCGCCGCAGCCGCCACGAAGGTCACCACGCGCCCGACCGAGACCAGGCTCTCCCGCACCTTCGAGGTCAAATCACCCTTGCGGCCGATCGCGATCAGGATATCGGAATAGCGCTTGGTATGGCCGGTCCGCGCCGCTCCGTCGGGCTCGAAAATACTGTGACTGATATTGTCCATGTCGCCGCCCGCCCGCTCGAGGATGTCGGCGTTGCGGTCGATCACCGCATCCAGCAGTTCCATCAGCACCATTTCGCCGGTGATGGCGGCGGGACAGCCACGTGCCAGCTTGTTCTCCACCAGCATGAACGGCTTCGGCGCATCGTAGCGCACGGTTACCAGCCGGTGACCGGAGAGAATGAAAGTCACCGCCGTCGTGCGCGGGTTTTCGCTGTCCGACGAGCACATCAGCGTAGCCGTCATGTAGCGAGCGCCGTTTTCGATATAGAGCCGGCTGGAGATCTCGATCTCCTGCATGTCCTCCCGGGTCGGAACCGCGATTCCGGCGAGCCGTTCCACGGCATGGTCCTCTTCCGCGGTCGGCTTGACGAGGTCGATCCAGACCGCGCCGACGGGCAGCGCGGCAAGGTCGGTGGAAACGAGCTTTTTCAGCGAGGTTTCGGCTGGGACGAACACCGACAGCATAAGAAACTCCAGAACAGGACGGCCGGCCTAGCCAACAGGAATTGGCTTGATCCTGGCAAGCGCGGACGACGCTGCATTAACCGGCGATCCACATTTGCGGCGACTGGATGGCAACGCCGTGACAGCGACCTGGCAAGTTTCCGGCAGGCGACCCAAAATCCGCCGAACATTGGAAAATCTGAGGCAAAAAAGCCACAGGGGGCATCCGACATTCGGCACGACCATCTAAATTCTGGAATTATGACCGATTCCGTCGATAATGCGGCTCGTGGAATCGTGGCGTTTTGGGGCGCGATCTTGGCGCTGCTCCGGTAAAATTTCGATTGGAAGTGCTATGTCGTCGCTGAAGCTGACCTTGGGAATTCTGGCTGCGGGCCTAATGCTGTCGGGCTGCATGCAGGGTACGACCTATGAGGCGACCAATACGACCGCTTTCAAGCCGCATGACAAGGAACTGCTCTCCAAGATCCGTTACACCAATGTTCCTGTCGCCGAGCCTTTCCGCCGCGCCATCGTCGAATATCACCGCAAGGAAGCCCCGGGTTCAATCCTGGTCGATTCTGACAATCACTATCTCTATTACGTGCTCGATGGTGGCAAGGCGATCCGCTACGGCATCACCGTCGGTGAGGAAGCGATGGCTTGGTCCGGAATTGCCAAGATCGGCAGCATGACCGAATGGCCGGCTTGGCACCCGACCAAGGGCGAGATCGAACGGCTGGGCGTTCCAAGCTTCGTGGCGCCGGGCCCCGACAATCCGATGGGTTCGCGCGCGATGTATCTCTATTCCGGCGGCAAGGATACGCTGTTCCGGATTCATGGCACCAACCAGCCGGAATATATCGGCGCCTCGATTTCGTCGGGATGCATTCGCATGACCAACGAGGATGCGATCGATCTTTATAATCGCGTGAAGATCGGAACCGTCGTCGTGGTGCTTGAGCCGCATCATGGCGACTCCCCGTTTAATTCACAGATGGCACTTCAGGGCGGCGGCGGCTCGGTCTTTCAGTGACCGTCCTAAACAGACCGAAATAAAAGGCGTCGGTTTACCGGCGCTTTTTTATTGGCGGCGTGACCGGATTGACACCGGCGGTTTCCGATGTGGCCGCGTCTGGCTGCGGAGTGTCCGATGTGACGGCTTCGTCGCGCGGGGGCGCTTCCGCTGGCCGCTCGGCCGGCAGCATCGGGGCGATCTGCGGCATCGGATCCCACACGTTCCATTGGCAGATTCTGTAGTTGTTGCGCCGCGCGATCAAATCGAGATGGATATGATTCTCGTGGTAACCGTCCGAACCGGGTCCCAGCACGGTGGTAAATCGCGCGCAGACCGAATGCAGCACGTTCTCGCGGACCTCACGCGGCACATTGCGATCGGTTAGTGAAATTGACTGGCCATTGGCGAGTTCGAAGCCACGGACGTCGAGTGCGTTGGCGCGGCCGTGTTCGGACAATTGCGCGCCGGCCACACGGTTACGGCCGCGGCATTCGAATGAGTCGAAATTGTCCAGCGCGCTGATGGCGCTGCCGAGGCTGGTGACGAGCGACGCGACGTCGGTACGAACCCATGCCGCGACCTCCGAGGCCATGGCGCAGCGCAGGATCGCGGCGGGTTTGACCGCTACCTGGCGCTTGTCCGGCAGCACCACGGCCTCCAGCCGCACCAGGTCGTCGCCGCCGCAGCCGCCGGGGCCATGGATATCGGGAATGCTTGGAGCGATCGCGACGGCATCCGTCAGCGCCATCCGGCAGGCCGACGATGGATGCTGTGGGGGTGCAGCGGCCTGCTCGACCGGCTTGTTGTTCGCCGGGCGCGGTTGCCTCCCGGCTGCGGACTCGGGCTCTATTCCCGGCGCTTCCGGCGGGCGCGACCTCGGCAGCGGCACCGGGAGACGCGAAACGGCCTGCCTTGGTGGCCGCGACCTTGGCGTGCTCTCCCGAAACAGGCCGCTCCATGGAGCTACCCCCGACTGGCGTGCAGCCTCGACGGGGCCAGATGACACACAAACCCATAACAATGCGCCCACGGCGGTAATGAATATCCTGGCGGCGTGGTCACAAGGCCATTTGCGGGTCGCTTTCTCCGCGCTAAACTTCATGTCAATTCCGTGATGACCCGCGGCAAACGATAACAATCGGGAGGAACGTCCGTATGCTCGGATTGATGCAAGATTGGCCTTTGCTTTGTCACCGCATTATCGAGCACGCGGCCAAGTACCACGGCACCCAGGAGGTCGTGACACGCTCCGTCGAAGGTCCGATTTATCGCACTAATTACGCCCAAATTCACGCTCGCGCCCTGAAGGTCTCGCAAAGCCTGCAACGCGATGGCATCAAGTTCGGCGATCGCGTCGCCACCATTGCCTGGAACACATGGCGCCATCTCGAGAGCTGGTACGGCATCATGGGTATTGGCGCGATCTGCCATACCGTGAACCCGCGGTTGTTTCCCGACCAGATCGCCTGGATCATCAATCACGCCGAAGACCGCATCGTGATGGTCGACACCACTTTCGTGCCGATGGTGGAAAAGGTCGCCGACAAGATGCCGAGCGTCGAGCGCTATGTCATCAATACCGACAGGGCGCATATGCCGCAGACCACGCTGAAGAACGCAATCTCCTACGAAGAGTGGATTGCGCAGTCGGATGGTGATTTCGCGTGGAAGGATTTCGACGAAAATACCGCGGCCGCGATGTGCTACACCTCGGGCACTACAGGCGATCCCAAGGGCGTGCTGTATTCGCACCGTTCCAACGTGCTGCACGCGCTGATGGCCAACTGCAGGGATGCGCTTGGCACGTCTGCCGCCGACACCATGCTGCCGGTGGTGCCGTTGTTCCACGCCAACAGCTGGGGCATCGCCTTTTCGGCGCCTTCGATGGGCACCAAGCTGGTGATGCCCGGCCCGAAGCTCGACGGTGCCTCCGTCTATGAACTCCTCGATACCGAGAAAGTCACCTACACCGCCGGCGTGCCTACGGTCTGGCTAATGCTGCTCAACCATATGGCCGCCAACAATCTGAAACTGCCGCACCTGCGAATGGTGGTGTGCGGTGGCTCGGCGATGCCACGTTCGATGATCAAGTCGTTCGTCGACATGGGCGTCGAGGTCCGTCACGCCTGGGGCATGACCGAGATGAGCCCCCTCGGCACGCTCGCCACGCTGAAGCCGCCCTTTACCGAACTGCAAGGCGAGCAACGGCTCGATATATTGCAGACCCAGGGTTATCCGCCGTACGGCGTGCAGATGAAGATCACCGACGATGCCGGCAAGGAACTTCCGTGGGATGGCAAGACCTTTGGCCGGCTCAAGGTCTCGGGCCCTGCGGTGTCGAAAGCCTATTTCCGGCTCGATAGCAATATCCTCGACGAGCAGGGCTATTTCGACACCGGCGATGTCGCGACCATCGATCCGCACGGCTATATGCGGATCACCGATCGCTCCAAGGACGTGATCAAGTCCGGCGGCGAATGGATTTCCTCCATCGATCTGGAAAACCTCGCCGTCGGTCATCCGGCTGTGGCGGAAGCTGCCGTGATCGGCATCCGTCATCCCAAATGGGACGAGCGGCCGCTTCTGATCGTGCAACTCAAGCAGGGCCAGAAGGCAAGCCGCGAGGACATCCTGGAATTCATGGATGGGAAGATCGCCAAATGGTGGATGCCCGACGACGTGGCCTTTGTCGACGGCATCCCGCATACCGCGACCGGAAAGATCCTCAAAACCGCGCTGCGCGACCAGTTCAAGAGCTACAGTTTTCCCAACGCGGCGGCGTGAAGGAAGGAGGCGAATAGCGAACCGTCGGGGAGCGAATGGTGAGTAGCGAATAGCGAGTGGGGACGACCAGAGCCACCCTCCCTATTCGCTACTCCCTATTCGCCCCCCTTGAAATCGCCGTAACGCCGTGGTCTCAACGGGCATGTTTGCAAGACTCGGGCGCGTGACGCCCGACCAGGTTCCAACCCGGCAGAATTGAAGCGATGGCCCGCAGGTTTTCCGCTCCCTACCAGACGGAGCCCGTGTCCAGCCTCGCCTCGTGGGCGCGCAACCTTGCGGTATTTTCCGTGGTCGCGGTGCTGGTCTCGATCCTGATTGTCCGCTTCGGCTTCCTTGAGGTGAAACCGGCGCTGACCACGTTTTTCGGCGCGCTCGGCTGCGCCGGGCTTTCGATTCTGGTTGGCCTCGCCGCCTTCGTCGCGATCTGGCGAAACGGCTCGCGTGGCATGAGCCGCATCCTGCTGGCGATGCTGATCGACGTTATGGTGCTGGCCTACCCGGCCTATCTCGGCCTGCAATATCGCAAGTTGCCGCATATCCACGATATCACCACCGATCCGATCGACCCACCGGGCTTTGATGCGCTGGCCCGGCTGCGCGGCGGTGACGGCACCAACACCGCGGTCTATACGGGACTGTACGCAGCCGAACAACAGCGGCTCGCCTATCCCGATGTCGAGCCGATCGACCTGGAAATCCCGGTGCAACGCGCCTATGAGATTGCACGACAACTCGTGGGCCGACGAAAGTGGCTGATCATCGACGAGCGGCCACCACTGCCGCCGCGCCGCATCGGCCACATTGAAGCGGTGGCGCGGACCCCGATCATGGGATTCCGCGAGGACGTCTCGATCCGGGTGGTCGCCGATGGCGACGATTCACGGATCGATATCCGCTCGTCGTCGCGCTATTTTGAGAGCGATCTCGGGAGCAACGCCGCGCGGATCCTCAAATTCGCCGAAGATCTCAATAGCGCCGTGGACAACGCCAATCAGCGGCCTGCCGTCAAGAAGCCGCAACTGCCGATCAAACCGCCAGCCAAGACGGTGAAGAAATGAAAGAGAGCGAATGATGAGTGGCGAATAGAGGAAGGTAAGTCTTTCCTTTTACATTCGCGACTTGCCATGTTCCCCTGACGCCAATCTGTACTTGCCGCCAATCACGGGATCGCCGTCGGTCGCCACAATGCCGCGTCCGACCAGATCTTCCAGATGCGCCAGCACCGAATAACCGGCCGCGTTCATCAGCCGCGGGTCGATGCCGATATAGATGGCCCGCACCATGGTCGGGATATCGGTTTCGCCCTTGGCCAGGCGATGCAGGATCGAGGCCTCGCGCGCCTGACGATGCCGGACCAGGAAGCGCACATACCGTGGCCCCCCCGGTATTTCCGGGCCGTGACCCGAGAAATACAAATCCTCGTCGCGGGCCGCGAGCCGGCCCAGCGAAGCCATGTAGTCGACCATCGATCCGTCCGGCGGCGCCACGATCGAAGTCGACCAGCCCATGACGTGATCGCCGACGAAATTGATTTTCCGCTGTGGCCAGGCGAACGCCAGATGATTGGCGGTGTGCCCCGGTGTCGCCACGGCCTGCAGCACCCAGCCATCGCCTTCGATAGCCTCGCCATCGGTAACCCTGACGTCAGGGCTGAACTCGCGGTCGACGCCAGATTCCGGATTGTGCCTCTCCGCCTCATAGCGCGGTCGCGACGCCCGATGCGGACCTTCTGCATAAACGATGGCGCCGGTTGCCGCCTTGATCCGCGCGGTGTTTGGCGAGTGGTCGCGGTGGGTGTGGGTGACCAGAATGTGTGTCACGGTTTCGCCGCGCACCGCATCCAGCAGCGCCGCCGCGTGGGCCTCGTCGTCGGGACCCGGGTCGATGATCGCGACCTTGCCTTCGCCCACAATGTAACTGACGGTGCCGGTAAAGGTGAACGGGCTCGGATTATCGCAGAGGATCCGCCGCACCTTGGGGCGTACCTCGTCGACGACGCCGGGCTTCAGCGGGAAATTGCGGTTGAACGGGATGTCATCGTTATCGGCCATGACGTTTGTCCGTGATCTCTTGTCCTCGTCGTGCCCGGCCTTGTACCGGGCATCCACGTCTTTCTTTGTGACCAAGACGTGGACGGCCGGGACAAGCCCGGCCGCGACGGAACTTGCGGTGCTGTCGTTCGACGCGACCTTACGAAAATGCCTGGATGCCGGTGATGGCGCGGCCGAGGATCAGGGCGTGGACGTCGTGAGCGCCTTCATAGGTGTTGACGGTTTCCAGGTTCGCGGTGTGGCGCATGACGTGATACTCGATCTGGATACCGTTGCCGCCATGCATGTCGCGCGAGGTCCGCGCGATATCCAGTGCCTTGCCGCAATTGTTGCGCTTGACGATGGAGATCATCTCGGGCGCCATCTTTCCCTCGTCCATCAGCCGTCCGACGCGCAAGGAAGCCTGCAGGCCGAGCGCGATGTCGGTCTGCATGTCCGCGAGCTTCTTCTGCACCAGTTGCGTCGCTGCCAGCGGCCGGCCGAACTGCTTGCGGTCGAGCGTATATTGCCGGGCGCGGTGCATGCAGTCTTCCGCCGCGCCCATCGCACCCCAGGAAATGCCGTAGCGGGCACGATTGAGGCAGCCGAAGGGCCCCTTCAGGCCGGACACGTTGGGCAACAGCGCGCTTTCCGGCACCTCGACGCCATCCATCACGACCTCGCCGGTCACCGAGGCGCGCAGCGACAGCTTGCCCTCGATCTTCGGCGCCGATAGGCCCTTCATGCCCTTTTCGAGCACAAAGCCGCGGATCTGGTTGTCATGTCCGGATGATTTTGCCCAAACCACGAATACATCGGCGATCGGCGCATTTGAGATCCACATCTTGGAGCCGCTCAGCCGATAGCCGTCCGGGATTTTCTCGGCGCGGGTCTTCATGCCGCCGGGATCGGAACCGGCGTCCGGCTCGGTCAGACCGAAGCAGCCAACCCATTCGCCAGTAGCGAGCTTGGGCAAATATTTCTTGCGCTGGTTCTCGTCGCCGTAGGCGTAGATCGGGTGCATGACCAGCGAGGACTGCACCGAGTTCATCGAGCGATAGCCGGAATCGACCCGCTCGATTTCGCGCGCGACCAGCCCGTAAGCGACATAGCTGGCATTGGCGCAGCCATATTCCTCCGGCAGGGTGATCCCGATCAGGCCGAGTTCACCCATTTCGTTGAAGATCTCGCGATCGGTTTTTTCTTCCAGATAGGCTTTGGCCACGCGCGGCATCAGCTTGTCCTGCGCATAGGCGCGTGCGGTGTCGCGGATCATGCGCTCATCTTCGGTGAGTTGCTCGTCGAGCATGAACGGATCGTCCCATTGGAAAGCCGGCGTGGACGGCTTATCCTTGGGCTGAGGGCGCGCACTCATGGAAAATCCTTTCGCATTGTGGCCGTCTCGATTGCCCTCCAAGGTAAAGCGCTATTGTTCCAAGCGCAATTAAATTGGATATGTTCGAAAAGAGGATGAACTCAGACCTCAAGGCGTTCGTTCGAAACGATCTCGATTCCGAAACCTGACAGTCCCTTGTAGTCGTGCACGGACGAGGTGAGATTGCGGATCGAGGTGATGCCAAGGTCGCGCAGTATTTGCGCACCGACGCCCACCTCGCGCCATTGCCTGTTGCGGTCGGCTTCCGCCGATCGCGTTTCACCTATGGGTTCGACCGGGACGCCGGCGGCGCCGTCGCGCAAATAGACCAGCACCCCGTGATTGGCCTTTCTGAAGTGCTGCAGCACTGCCTCCATCCGCGCGGGACCGGTGGTGAACAGGTCCTTTACGATGTTGGACTTATGCAACCGGGTCAGCACGTTCCGGCCGTCGCCGATGTCATTATAGACGAAGGCGGCATGCGCGATCGAGTCGAACGGCGAACGATAGGCGTAACCCTGTAACGGGCCGATCGGGCTGTCGGTGGTAAAGGTGGCGACCCGCTCGATCAGTTTTTCGCGCGCCTGGCGGTAGGCGATCATGTCGGCGATGGTGAGGTGCTTCAGCTTGTGGACGCTGGCAAAGCGGGCCACCTGCTCGCCCTTCATCACGGTGCCATCGTCGTTCATCAATTCGCTGATGACGCCGACCGGCGGCAGGCCCGAGAGCTTGCAGAGGTCGACCGCGGCCTCGGTATGACCCGAGCGCAGCAGCACGCCGCCGTCGCGCGCAATCAGCGGAAACACGTGGCCAGGGCGGACAAAATCATTGGCGCCGGCATTCGGATTGGCCAGCGCCCGGCAGACGGAAGCGCGTTCGTCCGCAGAAATGCCGGTTCCGCCATCCGGCTTGTAGTCGATCGAGACCGTGAAGGCGGTGGTATGATTGGACTCATTATGAGCAACCATGGGGTCGAGTCGCAACCGCCGCGCGTCCTCGGTCGTAATCGGCGTACAGACGATGCCCGAGGTGTGGCGGATGATGAACGCCATCTTGTCGGCGCTGCATAACGACGCCGCCGTGATCAGGTCACCCTCACCCTCGCGATCGTCATCGTCAGTGACCACGACGATCTCGCCGCGGGAAAAGGCTTGCAGAACGTCCTGGATCGGGTCGGCCATTTAGGTTCTCACACGATATGGAACCATTATATGGAACTATTAGCCGGACTTGCCAACCCGAAGCGTGCCGGAAGCGGCGCTGGTTCATGCCAGTGGATGTTGCCGGAAGGCTTTATCACCCGTTGAAGATCTGAAGCAGCCTGGTTTCCCGGCTCTGCAACAGATCAGCCTCCGGTGGCAAAGCCCGGATAGAGTGTCATGCCGCCATCGACGTAAAGCGTGGTGCCGACCACGTAGTCGGAATGATCGGATGCGAGCCAGACCGCGGCGCGCGCGATGTCCTCGGGCTCGCCGATGCGACCATAGGGAACGAGCGTCATCAGCGCATCGTAGGCTTCTTTTGTCTGCCAGGCCGCGGTGTTGATCGGGGTCCGGATGGCGCCGGGCGCAATCGCATTGACGCGGATCCGCTTCGGCGCGACTTCCTGCGCCAGGCTCTCCATCATCAGCTTGATGGCCCCCTTGGATGCCGCGTAATTGACGTGGCCCGCCCATGGAATCTCCTGGTGCACCGAGCTCATGCAGATAATCTTGCCGGCCGCGCAGGAGACCTCCGGCACCACCCCGCGGCGAAGGAATTCGCGTACCGCCTCGCGCGCGCACAGAAACTGCCCGGTCAGATTGACGTCCAGAACCTTGTTCCACTGCGCCAGCGTCATTTCATGAAACGCCGCATCACGTTGCAGGCCGGCATTGGCCACGAGGATGTCGGTCGTGCCGAACTCCTGCTTCATGCGCGCGAACATCGCGGCGACCTGTTCTTCCGACGAGACGTCGGCCTTGTGCGCATAGGCCCTACTGCCGGCTTTCTTGATTTCCTCCACCACAGCGTTCGCCGCGTCGTCACCATCGACAAAATTGACGACGACGTCGGCACCGGCTTGCCCCAACGCAACCGCGACACCCTTGCCGATCCCGGAATTGGCGCCGGTAACCAACGCCTTCTGACCGGAGAGCAGCTTGTGAACCGCTACCGGCGGAGCAGTCGAGTCCGTTACAGCGGGATTGGCTGGGGTCATCTGATAACTCCTGACGGTTCCATCACCGCGGTGAGCGTCTTTGTTCCGCAGCAAAGACCAGCCGATTATCGAAGACAAGGCTGGGGATCGCCCAGCCTCGTCTTCCGACGTCAGATTACCGTGATTCGCGTCACACGGTGGCTCGCATCAGCCCTTCGCCAGCGGCATCGCGACAAAGCGGGTCGCGTCAGCGGTTTTGACCCGCATCAGAACGCTGTGCTTGCCGCTATCCTTGGCCGCATTCAGCGCTGCCCTGACGTCGCCGACACTGGAAACGCTCTTGCCGCCGACGTTGAGGATGATGTCGCCGGTCCGGAAACCATGCTCGGCGGCAGGACCATCCGGATCGATCGCCGTCACCACGACGCCCTTGTCACCAGAGCCCTCCACGTCAGCCGCGGGGGCCAGTTGCAACCCGAGGCGCGGCGTGCCTGCCCTCGACTGCTGTTCGCCGGCACTGGCCCGACGGTCGTTTGGCATTTCGCCGAGCGCCACCGTCAAGGTCTTGACTTGACCATGGTGCAACACGTCGAGTTTCACCGACGTGCCCGGTGCAATCATGCTGATGTGGCGGGCGAGATCACGCGCGTCCTTTACCTCGGCGCCATTGACCGCCGTGATCACGTCACCTGCCTCGATGCCAGCCTTGGCCGCCGGGCTGCCGTCCTGCGGATTATCGACGATGGCGCCCCTCGCCTGCTTGAGGCCGACGCTGTCGGCGATATCGGCCGTCACCGGCTGCACCTGGACACCGAGCCAGCCGCGCGTGACGTAACCCTTGTCCTTGAGCTGGGCGACAACGAGCTTGGCCGTCGCGGACGGAATGTCGAAGCCGATGCCGACCGAGCCGCCCGACGGCGAGTAGATCGCGGTGTTGACGCCAATGACGTTGCCGTTCATGTCGAACGCCGGACCGCCTGAGTTTCCTTTGTTAATGGGCGCATCGATCTGGACATAGTCGTCATACGGTCCTGCGCCGATATCGCGGCCACGCGCTGAAACAATCCCGGCCGTGACGGTGCCACCCAGCCCGAAGGGATTGCCGACCGCGACCACCCAATCACCGACGCGCGGCAGCGCGTCCGCGAATTTTACATAGGTGAAATCCTTCTTGCCATCGACCTTGATCAGCGCGAGGTCGGTTTTCTTGTCGGTGCCGATCACCTTGGCGGTGTAGACCGTACCGTCATCGGTAGTCACCTTGACGGACTGAGCGTGGTCGACCACGTGGTTGTTGGTCACGGCGTAACCGTCCGGCGAAATGAAGAAGCCAGACCCCTCACCGGTGATAACCTCGTGACGTTGCGGCATACCGTCCGGGATGCGGAATCCGAACCGCTTGAACTGCTCGAACGGCGAACCGGGCTGATCGGAATCCATCCGCTCGTTCTGCATCATGCCGCCATTCTCTGCGTCGCCGTCGATCCTGACGCGCACCGAAATGACGGCGGGTTTGACCCTGGAGACGAGATCGGCGAAGCCCGGTGCATTCGGCGCGGTTTCGGCGGCATGCGCCGGCGAGGTCCATGCTGGCAGATTGAGCGGCAGGTAGCCGCCGGGACCTGCGGCGAGCAGGGCGAGGCTGAGGCCGGCAGCGGAAGCGAGCAGCGCCAGCCGCCGCGGCTTCAAAACGTTTCGTGGTGCCGGGCGGGAAGCATTCGGGTGACCGTGCATTTGGTATCTCCAATGTTGGACGAGGGAAACGCTCGTTGTGAGAATCCATTCTCGAGAATCCCTCGCCACAACATGGGGCGCGTACATTACGTGGTCCTTGTCGGATGATTAACCTTTCGCAAGAACTGTACGTCGAAGCACCACATAACCCGGATGAACGATCCGTAACGGAACTTCTCTTCAGTGCGCTGCCGGCTGACAAGAAGGTGGCCGACGCGATCGCGCACGCGTCTGATCGCCCACATCCGGTTCCCGCGGACGGCAGGTTTCGCCGGAACACCCCTTCAGCCTGATTTCGCCGATAGTCGAATAATCAACCGGTGGTTCGAGGCGTAACATGATCCTGTCCGAAATCATTCCGACTGGAGGATATCGCGATGCCGTTCCGTCGTATTTCCACGCTAGACTGCTATGCCGTGGCATTCGGGCTTTTCCTGTTCGCGTCCCCCTGGTTATTTGCCTATGTCAGCGAAAAGGTACGCATCGAGATCTGGGTCTCGGGCGCGGCAGTTGCGGCCATCGCGATCGCCGCGATCGTTGCCTTTTCCGATTGGGAGGAATGGCTCAACCTTCTGCTTGGGATCTGGCTGGTGATATCGCCGTGGGTAATCGGATTCGTGCATACGAAGGCCATGCATGTCAGCATCCTGATCGGCACAATGGTCGCCTTCATCGCGGGACTGGAGCTGTGGCTCACGCATTTTGAGCCGAACTATGGCTCGGAACGGTCCGAACAAAGCGCGCCACAAGGCCCGCATGTTGGCACGCCGCAGCACGGCGGCTGAGTTCAAGCGATCGGCCGTCGTTTTGAAGATTCTGGCGGCATTTCGATAAATCATATGGAGCCGCTCGCATGCGGAGCCAGACCGCCGATTGCACTCCCGACGACCGCGGATCGGCCGGGCGCCGCGCCTCTATCGCAACGTCGTTACAGGCAATGCGATCGGCGCTTGAGCGCAAGTCTTCGGCAATCGATCCGAAAGTGATAAAGGTCAAAGACCATTGCGAAAACGACCGATTTTCGCGGGGCATCGCTGTGGCTATATTGGCGATGGGCTGGGTCTCTGACGAAACTGAAATTCAGAGGACGTCGTCGATGCCGCTGATGCGTGGCAAAATCGTGGGATACGACAGTGAACGGCTGTCGTTCAGCTTCACGATGATGAACGGCGACAAGATCGTCGAATGCCGTATCAGTGGCGCCGCAATGGATCAATTGATCGGCGCGAGAGGCACCGAGAACCTCGCGCGACAGGCACAATTCCTGGCGTATCGCGACCAGATTGAAAAGATTGCCTCAGACCTGTACGACGCCAGGCCGCCGGTCAACGGCGCGGTCATTCGCATCTTCACCAAGCACGTTGAAACCAAGGCTTGAATTCGGCGGCGCTCAGGCGCTCATGCCCGGAGATCGCGAAACGCTTCGTCCAGCCTGTCCAGCGCTTCGGTGAGAATTGGGCGCGGCGTGGCGAAGTTGAAGCGCAACCAGGTTTCACCGCCCGGTCCGAACAGCGGGCCCGGGCTCGCAAAAATCCTCGCTCCGCCGCTGACGCGCGCGGCAACGTCATCCGCCTTAAGTCCAGTTCCCGAAAAATTCACCCAAGCCAGATACGTGGCATCGAGCCGCATTGACCGCGCCCCGGGCACCGCAGCCTCAATTCGCGCATCGAACAGATCACGATTGTCCCTGAGATATGGCAGCAACTGATCGAGCCAGCCCTCGCCGGTTCGCC
Source organism: Bradyrhizobium sp. (assembly GCA_018971675.1). Taxonomy (GTDB): domain Bacteria; phylum Pseudomonadota; class Alphaproteobacteria; order Rhizobiales; family Xanthobacteraceae; genus Bradyrhizobium. The sequence continues at coordinate 3,235 of JAGXAF010000002.1, read as the reverse complement.
ACGCCGCTTCCGTCGCGATCATGCCGAAGGCATTATAGGAGCCGAGCCCGCTCGCCGCGATGCGGGCATCGATCCGGCGCTTCAGCGAAACATTCGACGTCACGCAGGCGCCGACATGGGCCCCGGCAAGATTGAAGGTCTTGGTCGCGGCAACGCAGGTAATCAGGCGATCGGCGATCTCAGGCGCGGCGATGATGGTCGGCATGTGCCTGACGCCATCGAGAACAAGATCGCAATGGATCTCGTCGGAAACCAGAATCAAGTCATGCTCGCTGCAGAAGGCGGCGAGCGCGCGAATCTCCTCGGCTGACCACACCGTACCGCCCGGATTATGCGGGCTACAGAAAAACACGACCCTGGTGCGCGGCGTCAGCCTCGCTCCCAGGGCATCGAGGTCCATCACGTAGCGGCCCTGACGCTCGACCAGTTGCGCATCGAGGATCCGTCGATCGTTGGCCAGAATGATCCTGCGGAACGCATGATAGACAGGCGGGAATACCACGATGTCGTCGCCTGGTTCACTCACGGCTTGCAGGATCAGGCCCAACCCCGCCACGACACCGGGGGTCGGGCTCACCCACGCCGGATCAATCGACAGGCTATGCCGACGCGCCAACCAATCGGCAAGCGCCGCTGCCCAACTGCCGGTATCAGCATAGTAGCCATGGACACCACGGCCGACGACCGCCGCCAGCGTTTCCGTCACGCCCGGGGGCGCCGCAAAATCCATGTCGGCTACCCACATCGCGATGGCATCTTCAGCCGTGATGCCCGAGACCTTCGCCATCATGTCCCATTTTGCCGCGTGCGTGCCGCGACGCTCAATTACACGATCAAAATCAGACATCGGGACAGTGGGCTCCTGGGCATACAAATCCGCGCGCGCTTCATCGCCGGATGGGCTCCGGCACGCCGCCGATTTTGGCCATGTCATCATCAGTGAGCATGCGATGTCAAAGCAACAGACAGCCGGCTCGCATGTCTGCCGAACATCTCGCCAGCGACGGTGCCGGGCACCGCCGGATGGAAATCAATTCGAAGGACAAAAATAGATAGATCAAACGTTTATCCGGGTCAAAGTGCGATCGGGATGGGAGACCAACCATGGCGGATTTTGAGCCGGAGCGAGAACCTATGCCGCAGAAATGCAATATTTGCCGGCAAAAAACCCTCACAGCGCGGTCGTGGCCCCAGGGGAGGTTCTACCCATGTCTGAAGTGATACCCTTCCAGAAACGTCCCTCTAAAAGCCCGGAAGAGGAAACGGCAGAGTTTCTAAAGCTACTCGAACGCATCAGGTCCGCGGGACAAAAGAAAAAGTAGGAGAAAAGGCCCGGCATTCCACCGGGCCTTTTTGCAATTCGCCGCCGTTGCGAAAGAGCAAATCACACCTGCCCGCAACTACCGTTGATCGGACTGAATTCGACAAAAAGTACTGCTCCTGCGGCACAGCATTGCGCGCGTTAGCAATTGTGGCGTTCGGCGAGCTTCGATCATCCAGCAAGTCTGAACGGCGCGTGAACGCGCGCCCATCGATATTTCAATATTCCACCCACCGGGATGGTGAATTCCGTTTGCAGAGTGCGACTCTCAGCTAATCTGCTGTTGCTTGCTGATCAATGTGGAGGATTCCATGAAGTCACTCGCCTATGTCTTCGCTGCATTTCTCACCTTGGCCGTCGCAGCCCCGGCTGTTGCCGGCGAAAAACACCATCATCATCACCATCACCACCACCACTATCATCACCACCATTACTAGCGAAACTGGCCCCCTAACCAGGGGCCTCTTTCACCGCGCCATGGACCGGCGACTGCGGAAACGCTTGTGTCAATCCAGCGTCAAGAAATTGAAAAGTGAAGGCAGCCAGATCAGCCGCCCGGTGTCAGCGATTCCATCGCCGAAAGGATTCGTGAATTCATGTCATTGTGCGGTCGAAGGTCGACACGGGTCGCTGGACTACTCCGCGACCGCGATACCCCGATTTAAAATGGCTGGTTCTATAAAATGGCTGTTTCGAATTCCGACAATTCCTGAACGACGCAGAACGCACCATCGAATGTCTCGTCACCGAAATACATGCTGCGCGAAATCACGACTGGGATGCCGGCGGATTGGGCCGCCAGCAATCCATTTCGCGAATCTTCGAAAGCCAGGCATGAATTCGCCGGAAGATCGAGCGCGGCCAAAACACCCAGATAGACGTCCGGAGCAGGCTTTTTTTTCGGGACCTCATCTCCGGCAACGATCGCATCGAACAGCCCTTGCCACTTCGATCCGAGCGCCGGCGTGAGCAGCGCATCGACGTTCCCGCGCGAAGTCGTGGTCGCAATCGCCAGTGCCTGACCGTTCGATCGCGCCGAGGAGATAATCTCGGCGACGCCCGGCCGAAGCGGACAGTTGCCGCCAGCGACCAGTTCCGCATATCTCGCCGTCTTGAAGCGATGCAATTCCGCGATCTGATTGGCATCCAGTCCGGCGCTTTCGCCGGCGTACTCGCGCTGAAAATGCGAGATCCGCTCCTTGCCGCCGGTGACCAGAAGAAGCTTCCGATAAAGATCCTGATCCCACACCCAGTCCAGACCGAAATGCGCGAAGGATTCGTTGAACGCTCGACGGTGCAGTTCTTCCGTCTCTGCCATCGTGCCATCGACGTCGAAGATCAGGCCGCGAAACCGGTTCACTACGCTCCACCCCGGAGGAACTCACATGCGGCTCCGAATTCGGAAAAATGGTCGATCGCGATGCCAGCACCGAGACTGGCGAGCGGTGTCCGCGAGTAGCCAAATGTGACACCGACGAACGCAACGCCGGCGTTGCGTGCGCAATTCACGTCAACGGCGCTATCTCCGACCATGATTGAGTTCTCAGGCGTTCCACCCAGCATGGCGATCGTTTCCAGGAGAGGAACGGGAGACGGCTTCCGCGGGCGATCGGGCTTGCTGCCAACGACGATCGTAAAGTGATCGCGCAGGCCCAAATTGTCGACGATACCGCACGCGAGAGCCTCTTCCTTGTTCGTGCATACTCCCAGCGCTATTCCCCTGGAAGTCAGGTTGGAGGCGAGCTCAAGGACGCCGGCATACGGCTTGGTCGATTTCGTGAGGCAATCGACGTAGAACGATCTGAATGTCGTTAGAAGCGCGTTCATTTCGTCCGGATCCGGAGGATGTCCTCGGGCCGATAATGCTTTCGTTATAAGGGCCGGAATGCCATTGCCGATGAAATCGACGACCTC
>JAGXAF010000304.1 GCA_018971675.1 Bradyrhizobium sp. | reverse complement strand
AGATATTTGCCGGTCAGCGATTTCGGATTGCGCATGATGTCGGCCGGCGTGCCTTGCGCGACGATGCTGCCGCCATGCATGCCGGCGCCGGGGCCGACGTCGACCACATGGTCGGCGAGCCGGATCGCGTCCTCGTCATGCTCGACCACGATCACGGTATTGCCGAGGTCGCGCAGCCGCTTCAGGGTTTCCAAGAGCCGCGCATTGTCGCGCTGGTGCAGGCCGATCGAAGGCTCGTCCAGCACGTAGAGCACGCCGGTCAGGCCGGAGCCGATCTGCGAGGCGAGGCGAATGCGCTGGCTTTCGCCGCCGGACAAGGTGCCCGAGGAGCGCGACAGCGTCAGGTAGTTGAGGCCGACATCGAGCAGGAACGACAGCCGCTCGCGGATTTCCTTCAGCACGCGCGCGGCGATCTCGTTCTGCTGCGCGTTGAGCACCTTCGGCACGGTCTCGAACCACTCGCCGGCGCGGCGCACCGACAATTCGGAAATCTCGCCGATATGCTTGCCGCCGATCTTGACGCACAGCGCCTCCGGCTTCAGCCGGTAGCCATGGCAGGCCTCGCAGGGCACGTCGGAGAAATATTTGGCCAGTTCCTCGCGCGCCCACTCGCTCTCGGTCTCGCGATAGCGGCGGTTGATGTTGGTGATGACGCCCTCGAACGGCTTCTTGGTGTCGTAGGAACGCACGCCGTCTTCATAGGAGAACTTGATCTCGTCGTCGCCGGAACCGTGCAGAAGGGCGTTTTGCGTTTTCTTCGGCAGGTCCTTCCATTTGGTGTCGAGCGTGAACTTGTAGAACTTGCCGAGCGCGGTCAGGGTCTGCGCGTAATAGGGCGAGGACGACTTGGCCCATGGCGCGATCGCGCCCTTGCGCAAGGTCAGTTCCTTGTCGGGAATGACCAGATCCTCGTCGACATGCTGCTCGACGCCGAGGCCGCCGCAGGCCGGGCAGGCGCCATAGGGATTGTTGAAGGAAAACAGCCTGGGCTCGATTTCCGGAATGGTGAAGCCGGAAACGGGGCAGGCGAATTTTTCCGAAAACAGGATCCGCTCGGGTCCGCTCTTGTCGTGGATCTTTGCGGTCTTCTTGTCTGGCTTCTTCTCATCACTACTACCCGCGGGCGCGTCGGCATATTCGATCACGGCGAGGCCCTCGGCGAGCTTCAGCGCGGTCTCAAAGCTTTCCGCCAGCCGCTGGCCGATGTCGGCGCGCACCACGATGCGATCGACCACGACGTCGATGTCGTGCGGGAATTTCTTGTCGAGGTTGGGCGCTTCCGCAAGCTCATGGAAGGCGCCGTCGATCTTGACGCGCTGGAATCCCTTCTTGAGGTATTCGGCGAGTTCCTTGCGGTATTCACCCTTGCGGCCGCGCACCACCGGCGCCAGCAGATACAGCCTGGTGCCCTCGGGCAGCCCCAGCACGCGGTCGACCATCTGCGAGACGATCTGGCTTTCGATCGGCAGGCCGGTGGCGGGCGAATAGGGCACGCCGACCCGCGCCCACAGCAGGCGCATGTAGTCGTAGATCTCGGTGACGGTGCCGACCGTCGAGCGCGGATTTTTCGAGGTGGTCTTCTGCTCGATCGAGATCGCCGGCGACAGACCGTCGATCTGGTCGACGTCCGGCTTCTGCATCATCTCCAGGAACTGGCGCGCATAGGCCGACAGCGATTCGACGTAGCGACGCTGGCCTTCGGCATAGATGGTATCGAATGCGAGCGAGGATTTGCCGGAGCCCGACAGGCCCGTGAACACCACGAGCTTGTCGCGCGGGATTTCCAGATCGACGTTCTTGAGATTGTGCTCGCGCGCACCACGAATCGTGATCGCGCGCGTGCCTGTGCCGGTATTTTGCTGGCGCTTCGCCTTGATCACTTCATCCATTGCCGGCCATTCCCAGACGCGCAGGCGCGCAAAATGATTGGGGCGCGCCATCGGGAAATGTCCGCAAACGACGCCAAGCGTGTGCGCTAGGGAACGTAGGAAGAACGCAGGCTGATTTCCAGTGCTGAGTGCACGCCATCAACGGTTTGTTGCGATCGAGGTTGCGGTCCGATGGAAATGGCAGCAGATGGCATCGGCGAGACGCCTGGCGCCCCGAAGATTTCGCGGCTGGAATTCGGGAAACAAGATTTCGCGCAATAAAAAAGGCCGGCGCGAGGCCGGCCTTTTCGCAGATTGCGGCTTACGCCGAAATCAATGTCCCCGGTATTTGATCTCAGTACCTGCCGATCACCGGACCGCCAAAGCGGTAGTTCACGCGGGCGGTGATCATGTCCACGTCCTGACGGATGTTGTCGAAGCCGGCGGGCACGGCACCATTGCTGAAGGCAACGTTCTCGCTGCCCATGAACAGGTGGTCGTATTCGATCGCGGCCGACCAGTTCGGAGCGAAGCCGTACTCGATACCGGCACCCACCACGCCACCCCAGCGGGTATGGTCACCCGTGCCGCCGACGAAGGCGCCGGGAACGGTGAAGATGTCATAGTGAGAGTCGGTCACCGCGGCACCGCCCTTCAAGTAGAGCAGGGTGTTGTTCCAGGCATAACCGATCTGGCCGGTGAACAGGCCGAGCGAGTCGATGCGGGAGCGGTCAACCAAGCCGTCCGCCAGGCTGATGTTGGATCCCGAGAAGTCAGCCCAGTTGCCCTGGGCTTCGACGCCGAACACGAACTGGTTGGCCTGCCAGCGGTAGCCGAGCTGACCACCGACCGTGCCGCCAGTGGCGTCGTGGCAACCCTCGGCCGCAAGGAACGTGCCGGCCGCATCAGTGACGTCCCAGCAATTGTGGCTCGATCC
>JAGXAF010000303.1 GCA_018971675.1 Bradyrhizobium sp. | reverse complement strand
CACTACCCAGAAAATCGGTTTGCGCGCCGGCGAAGACGATGCGGCCATCCCGCATTGCAACCAGCCCACGCTCGATCACACCCAGATCAGGCAGGTCGCCCCTTACCGTGGCGAGCCTAGCATTATGCCAGATTCGATCGAAGCGCTCGGCCATATGGCAACTCCCGGCCGCAAAACTTGACGCGCGTGGATATGTCTATACATATGATCTGGCCGTTCTGTCCAGCCGGTTTGCAACATGCCGCCCCTGTATTTCGAATCCGCACTGCTTCCCTCGGGGTGGGCGAATGACGTGCAGGTCGTCGTGTCGGATGGGATCATCACGAAGGTAGCGGCCGGCCTGGCGCCCGGCGCCGGCGACGAGCGCCACAAGCTTGCGATTCCCGGCATCGCCAGCCTGCACAGCCACGCGTTCCAGCGCGGCATGGCGGGGCTTGCGGAGACGCGCGGCAATGTCGCCGACACTTTCTGGACCTGGCGCGAGACGATGTATCGCTTTGCGCTGGCAATGACGCCAGAGGAAGTCCAGGCAGTCGCGACGCTGCTCTATGTCGAGATGCTCGAACGGGGCTTTACGCGCGTCGGCGAATTCCATTACCTGCATCATGATCGCGACGGCAGGCCATACGCCAATCTCGCCGAAATGGCGGAGCGCATCGTTGGCGCGGCCAGGGCCAGCGGCATCGGACTCACCCTGCTGCCGACCTTCTACGCGCATGGCTCGTTCGGCGGCGCCGCGCCGCATGACGGCCAACGCCGGTTCATTTGCTCCGTCGACCTGTTTGGCAAACTGATGGCTGTCTCGCGCAAGGCCGCGCGCGCGCTACCCGGCGCCAATGTCGGCATCGCCCCGCATAGCCTGCGAGCGGTGGCGCCGGACGAACTCCTGGCCATCGCGCCGCTCGCCGAGGGCGGACCGGTGCATATCCACGCCGCTGAGCAGATCCGCGAAGTCGACGACTGCGTGGCGTGGTCGGGAAGACGGCCGGTCGAGTGGCTGCTCGAGAATGCACCCGTCGACAAGCGCTGGTGCCTGATCCACGCTACCCACATGGGTGCGGAGGAAACCGAGATGCTCGCCAGGCGCGGCGCCGTTGCCGGGCTCTGCCCGGTGACCGAAGCAAGCCTCGGTGACGGCATTTTTCCGGCGCAAGAATTTCTCGCCGCCGGCGGGCGGTTTGGCATCGGCACCGATTCCAACGTGCTGGTCGGCGTTGCCGACGAATTGCGCCAGCTCGAATATGCGCAGCGCCTGAAGAAGCGCGAGCGAAACGTGCTGTCGGGCGGTCTTGGCACATCGACCGGCCGCGTTGTGTTCAACGCCGCCCTCGCCGGCGGTGCCCAGGCGCTGGCGCAGCCGGTTGTCGGACTGCAAGAAGGCGCCCGCGCCGACATCGTCACGCTCGATACCGACCATCCTTCGCTCGCGGGCCGCCGCGGCGATGCCGTGCTTGACGGCTGGATTTTCGCAGCCGGCAATGCCGCAATTTCCTGCGTCTGGGCGAGCGGCAACAGAGTCGTCGAAGGTGGACGGCATCGGTTGCGCGAGCAGGCGCGCGATGCATTCAACGCGGCAGTGCAGAGGCTCGTGGCATGAGCGCTTCCACCGGTCGCAGCAAGTCCCGGACATCGGGTAAGCCCACTTACAAGCAGATCCGGCTCGATATCGAGCGCCGGATCCTGACCGGCGAATGGCCGCCGGGTCACCGCATCCCGTTCGAGCACCAGCTCATGACCCGCTATGGCTGCTCGCGCATGACCGTCAGCAAGGCGCTGTCGGAACTGACCCAGGCCGACCTGATCGAGCGGCGGCGGCGGGCCGGTACCTTCGTGCGTCGTCCCAATTTCCTCTCCGCCGTGCTGAAGATCACCGATATCCGCGCCGAGATCACCGCGCTCGGCCGCAGCTATGCCTATGAGCTGATCAAGTCCTCGCGCCGCGCCGCCGCCACCGCTGACCGCGCTCGTCTTGGTGTACTGAAAACCGGCAAGGTGATCGAGATCGGATGCCGCCACTGCGCCGATGGCGTGCCCTTTGCCGTCGAGGACCGCCTGATCGACCTTGATGCGGTGCCGAAGGCTTCGACAGCGAATTTCGCGCTTGAACCACCCGGCTCATGGCTGCTGCATCATGTCCCATGGACGGAAGCCGAACATTCGATCAGCGCCATTGTCGCCGACGAAGAAGCTGCCGGGGCGCTGGACATTGCAGTTGGCGCGCCGTGCCTTGTGATCGACCGGCGCACCTTCCGCAGCGGCAGGACACTGACTGCTGTCCGCCTGCTCTATCCCGGCGAGTCCCACAAGCTCGTCGCTCGATTCAGGGGCGGTTGAGGGGGATGAATGCGCACATGCCGACGGCACAATCACGGAAATTCACCGCGGCCTCCAGGCCGGGGTGTGAAGCGAAGTACCGGACCATATCCATCAGCCAGTGAGAGGAATTCAACCATACGTAATTTTGCGACATTTGCCGCAGCCGCCGCCTTACTGGTGTCCGCGCCCGCCTTTGCCGACGACGTCAAGGTCGGCATCGGATTTCCGGATGGACCGGGTTCGCGCCGCCAGGGAAATGCCTCCGTTATCTGACGCGCAACCCATTCTGCCGTCGGGTTTGCTGTGACGTTGATCCAGACCATGTCTCTGCGGTCTAGCCGGACGATAACGATGGCATAAAGCAAGTCGAAACCGATAGTCGGGACAACGAACAAGTCCATAGCGGCAATATCCGGCGCGTGATTACGCAGGAAGATCCGCCACCCTTGGCTTGGCGGTCCTCGCCGTTTGACCATGTACGTGGCGACGCTTGGTTGAGCG
>JAGXAF010000076.1 GCA_018971675.1 Bradyrhizobium sp. | reverse complement strand
AATCTCTTAGGGAATAAGAAACGCCAGCGGAGAACAATTTGACCATCAGGGGCAAGGCCTACATTGCCGGGATCTACGAGCATCCGACCCGGCACGCACCCGATAAATCCACCGCACAGCTTCATGCCGAGGTCGCCAAGGGCGCGCTGGAAGACGCCGGGCTGACACGGGCCGACATCGACGGCTATTTCTGTGCCGGCGACGCGCCCGGTGGCCTTTTGCCCATGGTGGACTATCTCGGCCTCAAGGTCCGTCATGTCGATTCGACTGAAAGTGGCGGATGCTCCTATCTGATCCATCTCGGTCATGCCGCGGAAGCGATTGCGGCAGGCAAATGTTCGGTCGCACTGATCACGCTCGCGGGTAAGCCGCGCACCGGTCCGATGCCGCCGCGAGCTTCCGGCCCGGAAGCCGATTTCGAGCTGGCCTATGGGGCGACCACGCACAATGCCTATGGCATGTGCGCGATGCGCCATATGCACGATTATGGCACCACCAGCGAGCAGCTCGCCTGGATCAAGGTCGCGGCCTCCCATCACGCGCAATACAATCCGCACGCGATGCTCAAGCAAGTCGTCACCGTCGAGGACGTGCTGAACTCGCCCATGATTTCCGACCCGCTGCACCGGATGGATTGTTGCGTCGTCACCGACGGTGGCGGCGCCATGATTGTCACCACGCCCGAGATCGCCAGGAGCCTGAAGAAACCGCTGGTGCGTCTGATCGGGCATGGAGAGGCGACGAAGGGGCCGCGCGGCGGCAAGGATCTCGATCTGACCTATTCCGCCGGCGTCTGGTCGGGCCCCCTGGCGTTCGAGGAGGCTGGCGTGACGCCGAAGGACATCAAATACGCCTCGATCTACGACAGTTTTACCATCACGGTCCTGATGCAGCTTGAGGACATCGGATTCTGCAAAAAAGGTGAGGGCGGCAAGTTTGTCGCCGACGGCAATCTGATTTCGGGCGTCGGCAAGCTGCCGTTCAACACCGACGGCGGTGGTCTCTGCAGCAACCATCCCGTCAATCGGGGCGGCATGACCAAAATCCTCGAAGCGGTGCGCCAACTGCGTGGTGAAGCGCATCCGAAGGTTCAGGTGCCGAATTGCGATCTGGCGATCGCTCATGGCACCGGCGGCCTGCTCGGCGTACGCCACGGCGCCTCGACCTGCATTCTGGAGCGTGCGTGATGGCTGAAGCAAGGAAATATCCGGCGCCGGTGACGAATCCGGAAAGCGCTGCGTTCTGGGAGGCGGCGAAGCAAGGCAAGTTCATGATCAAGCGCTGCACCACCTGCGGCGAGCCACATTACTTTCCGCGTTCGATCTGTCCGTTCTGCTATTCCGACAAGACGGTGTGGGAGCAAAGCTCGGGAGAAGCCACGATCTATTCCTTCAGCCTGATGCGCAAATCTCCAACCGGTCCTTACGCGATCGCCTATGTCACCTTGAAGGAAGGCCCGTCGTTACAGACCAACATCGTCGATTGCGATATCGACACGATCAAGATCGGCCAGAAGGTGAAAGTGGTGTTCAAGCCGACCGAAGGCGCGCCGCTGCCGTTTTTCACGCCGTTGTAGTTTTTTCCTTCCCCCTTGTGGGAGAAGGTGCCTTCGCGAAACGAAGGCGGATGAGGGGTGGCAACATAACAGGAGGCGTTACCCCTCACCCAACCGAGTACGCGATGAGCGCCGGTGATGTCCTCTCCCGCAAGGGGAGAGGGCGCCGCAATCGGCGCCACCAAGAAAGCACCGGGAGAAACCACTGCGATGCCGAATAGGTACGATGAGTTGATGGCTCTGGAGAACCTCGGCCAGAAATACGCCTACGGCGATCGCGAGGTAATGCTCTACGCCTTTGGCATCGGCATGGGCGCGGACCCGATGGACGAGAAGGAACTTGCCTTTGTCAATGAAGCCGTCGCCGAGCCGAGGCCCCTGAAGGTGGTGCCGACTTTTGCTTCCGTTGCCGCCTGGGGCGCGGGGCCGGGTGAGATGAACCTCAATCGCGTCATGGTGGTCGATGGTGAGCGCGACATCACCTTCCATCGGCTATTGCCGACCGCCTCCCAGCTCACCGCGGACTCCTCGGTGCTCGCGGTCTACGACAAGGGCAAGGACAAGGGCGCGGTCATCCGTCACCAGACCGTGCTGAAGAACGACAAGGGCGAGCCGCTTGCGACGCTGATTGCCTCGCGTTTCGCGCGCGGCGATGGCGGCTTTGGCGGCCCGTCCGAAGGCCAGCCCGAACCGCACCGAATGCCGAACCGCGCTCCGGACAAGACCATCGACATCACGACGCGCCCGGACCAGGCGCTGGTCTATCGTCTCTGCGGCGACCGCAACCCGCTGCATTCCGATCCCGGCTTTGCCAAAAAGGCCGGCTTCCCCAAACCGATCCTGCATGGCATGTGCACCTATGGCATCACCTGCCGTGGCGTGTTGCAGACCTACGCCGACTACGACCCGTCCGCCTTCAAACAGCACGCGGCACGGTTTTCCTCACCGGTCTACCCCGGCGACACCGTGACCATGGAGATGTGGAAGGACGGCAACGTGATTTCATTCGAAGCCAGGGTGAAGTCACGCAACGTCACGGTTATCAAAAGCGGCAAGACGGTGCTGGGCTGATTGCGTACGGGAGAGAATGATGGGATGGCTCGACAACACGGTGGCCATCATCGCGGAAGCGGGGGCGTGACCCACGCCAAGGAAAAATCGTCTTTTACCGTCGTTCCGGGCCGCGCGAGGGGCCTGTCCCGGCACGATGAATGGAAACCAGAGGCATTTCATGAAACTCACCGCCCAAGCCACAGGCACTTTCGCGATCGCGCCGACGCCATTCCACGACGATGGACGGATCGATTTTGCCTCGATCGACCGCCTGACCGATTTCTACGCCGAGGTCGGCTGCCAGGGCATCACGGTGTTGGGCATCCTGGGCGAGGCGCCAAAGCTCGACGCCGCCGAGGCCGAGCAGGTGGCGGTTCGCTTCATCAAGCGCGCGAAGAACATGCAGGTGATCGTCGGCGTCTCCGCGCCTGGCTTCGCCTCAATGCGCTCGCTGGCAAAGGCGTCGATCGACGCGGGCGCGGCGGGCGTCATGATCGCGCCGGCGCCAAACTTGCGTACCGACGATCAGATCGTCGGTTACTTCAAGCAGGCGCAGGAAGCAATCGGTGACATTCCCTGGGTATTGCAGGACTATCCGTTGACGCTGTCAGTCGTATTCACGCCGGCGGTGATCCGAAAGATCGTGATGGACAGCCCGTCTTGCGTGATGCTGAAGCACGAGGACTGGCCGGGACTTGAAAAGATTTCCGCGCTACGCGGTTTTCAAAAGGACGGATCGTTGCGGTCGCTGTCGATCGTGACGGGGAATGGCGGTCTGTTCCTCGATTTCGAGATGGAGCGCGGGGCCGATGGTGCGATGACCGGCTACGCCTTTCCGGAATTGCTGATCGATGTCGTGCGGCTTTCGAAGGAAGGCAAACGCGACGCGGCGCACGACCTGTTCGACGCTCATCTGCCTCTGATCCGTTATGAGCAGCAACCGGGCAGCGGGCTGGCGGTGCGCAAATACGTATTGCAGAAGCGTGGCGTGATTGCCTCGAGCGCGCAGCGCAAGCCAGGCGCAACGATCACCGCGACCGCGAAGGCTGAGGTGGATTACCTGCTGTCGCGGGTCGCGCGCGTCGACCGGCGCGCCAGTCTGCAACCACAAGAGACCGCCGCGGAGTAATCCTGGATGGCCGAAGCCGTCACTCCACGTCCCGCATCGACCATCCTGCTGTTGCGCGACAGTGCTGCACGCCAGGAGATCGAGGTTTTCATGATGGTCCGCCACTACCAGATCGATTTTAATTCGGGCGCGCTGGTGTTTCCCGGCGGCAGCGTCGATGCCAGCGACAAGGAGATCATCGAGCGCGAGGGACTTTATTCCGGCGGCGAGGGGCTCGACGCCACGGCGCTGAGTTTCCGGATCGCCGCGATCCGCGAGACCTTCGAAGAAAGCGGCATCCTGCTGGCGAGGCCGCAAGGCGCAAGCGCGCTCATCGATGCGAAACGCGCTTCCGAAATCGAAGCGGCGCACCGCGCGGCCCTGACCGGGCGCAAGACTACCTTCCCGAAGGTGCTGGCTGACAACAAATTGTCGCTGGCGCTCGACGAACTCGTTCCTTACGCGCACTGGATCACGCCGGAGGGCATGCCGAAGCGGTTCGACACCTGGTTTTTCCTGGCTTCCGCGCCGCCGGCGCAGCTCGGCGCGCATGACGGCAAGGAATCCACGGATTCGATCTGGGTGTCGCCCCGCGAGGCGCTGCAAGGCGGCGAGACCGGCCGGTTCAAGCTGCCTTTCCCGACCACGCGGAACCTGATCCGGCTCGGCAAGCTGACGAATGTGCGCGCCGCGCTCGAAGACAGCCGTGGCAAGCCGGTGGTGACCGTGCTGCCGGTCATGACGAGACTGAACGGCGGCCGCCAGCTCCGTATTCCCCGGGAAGCCGGTTATGACGGCGAGCTGTTCGAGGTTGGCGAAGTCGGCTAGCGGATACACGCCGTGGTGGGGCGGCGGATTGCTTGCATCAAGCGAAAGACATCGCTTGTGGTCCAGGGGTGTTCAAGAACGCCGATCCCCCGGATTGCGGCCAAAAGCTGCAGGGGACCCGGTCCTGGTTACGGTCCCGATGGTTCCCCTTGTAGTTCCCCTTGGGGCGGATTCCATCCTATAAATGGGCTATCCGGAGCCGGTCTCGAGCCTCATGTCCTTTGCCGCCGTCATTCAGCGGGTACGATCGCTTTCGCTGTCGATCGGTCAATTGACCTTCGGCAGCTTCCTGCTCGTACTGGTGGTCATCACGGCGACCAGCGCGGCGAGCGTCATTGCCATCCGCCATATTGATGCGACCTTTGCCGAACTGCAACGGCTCCAGGACGTCGGTGACCTCGCCGAGGAGATTGACCGCCGGGTCAACGAGTTGCGGCTTGCGGCGCGCGATTTCGTCACCGATCCGAACGCCCATTCGGACCGGCTGGGAGGGGCGGTCTCGACCCTGAGCGCACTTTTGAAAAAGACCCGCCTGGAACTTGCTCCTGAGCAGCAGAACATGATCGATGGCGTTGCGCAACGCTTTGCGAACTACCGCGACGGCATCGACCGTGTTACGGCGCTGATTGCGCGTCGAACCGAGCTGATCGCGGCCTTGCAGCCAGCGCGCGAGCGGTTTGACGCTGCGATCGCGTCGATGAGCGATCCGGCCGCGGCAAGAGAGCTGCTGCGGACGCAAAACCAGATTTCCGAAGCCTTGCTGGCCCATAATCCCTTGGCTGCAGAGGCGGCGGCCCAGCGCATGCGGCAGGTGTCGGTCAGCGGAACGGCGGTGGGTGACTATGCTGATTCCATCGTCGCGGTGTCGGAAGTCGAAAACCAGATTGCCGATCTCGACAGGGAAGTTCTTGGCACCGAAGGCCGGCAGATCGGGCGGGTAACCGATCTGTTGCGGGACGTCAGCGCCCGTAGGGGTCGGGAGCTGGCCACTGATTTCGGCAGGATATTGCGGGACGATAAATGGCAGAGCATCCTGCTCGGCATCGTCGGCGTGCTGTCCGGAGTTACGGCGGCGCTGTTCATGGTAAGCCGCACGGTTCGTCCGCTCAAGTCCATCGCCAGGGCGATCCGGGCGCTTGCCGGGGGCGAGAAGCACGCATCGATACCCGCCACCGACGTCGAAAACGAAATCGGCGACATCGCCCGCGCCGCGGAGGTGTTCCGTCGCTCGCTGGTCGATGCCGACGCCGCGCGTGAGGCGGCGATCCATGCTCTCGCCGAGCAGCGGCTCGCCGAGGAAAGCTATCGCAAGCTGTTCGAAGGCTCCGTCGACGGAATTTACGTGACGACGCCCGCTGGCGCGTTGCTCAACGCCAATCCGGCATTGGCGCGGATAATGGGATACGGGACTCCGGAGGAGCTGATCAACGCGGTCACCGATATCGCGCAAATGATATACGTCAATCCGTCGGCGCGCGCGCTATACCAATCGATGATGCAGCGTGACGGCACGGTGCGCGAGTTCGAATATCAGGCGCGTCGGCGCACGGGCTCGATCCTGTGGCTGTCGGACAGCGCCACCGTGGTGCGCGACGAAGCCGGCGAGCCGGTTCGCTACGAGGGTACGGTTCGCGACATTACCGACCAGAAGCGCGCCGAAGATGCGATCGCCGAGGGGCGCAGGCTGCTGCAGCAGGTGATCGACACGGTGCCCGCGGTGATCAACGTCAAGAACAGGGACCTGCACTATGTCCTGATGAACCGCTATATGGCCGGCATTTTCGGCATCGATCCGGCGGATGCGATCGGCCGCACCACCAGCGATCTGATGTCGCGTTACGGCGCGCAAAAGACCGACGACAACGACAAGCGGGTGCTGGCGACCCGCAGGGGGTTGGGATTCTACGAGGAGGAATACCTGGATTCCTCCGGCAATGTGCGACAGTGGCTGGTGAACAAGCTGCCGCTGCTCGATGCCGAAGGCGAGGTTGAAAGCGTCGTCACCGTCGCGCTCGACATCGGCGAACGCAAGCGCGGCGAACTGGAGATGCGCAAGGCCAAGGATGCCGCGGAAGCCGCGCTGCGCAATCTGCGGGAAACCCAGGATTCGCTGATCGAGGCGGAGAAACTCGCGGCGCTCGGCCGCCTGGTGGCGGGCGTCGCCCACGAGGTCAACAACCCGATCGGCATCAGCCTGACGGTCGCCTCGTCGCTGGAACGCAAGGCTGCGACGTTTACCGACGAAGTCGAACGCGGCGATCTCCGGCGTTCCCGGCTGAACGAGTTTCTTCAGGCCAGCCGCGATGCCTCCTCGCAACTGGTGGCAAACCTCAATCGCGCCGCCGAACTGATCCAGTCCTTCAAGCAGGTGGCCGCTGACCGCAACTACAGCGACCAGCGCACCTTTGATCTCGGCGATCTGACCGAGCAGGTGGTGATGAGCCTGCGGCCGGGATTGCGGAAGCACCATCTGACGCTGACGGTCGACTGCCAGCCCAATCTCGAGATGAACAGCTATCCCGGTCCCTACGGGCAGGTGCTGACCAACCTGTTCCTCAATTCGGTGGCGCACGCCTTTCCGGATGGCAGGCCAGGAACCGTCGATATCCAGGCCCGGGAGTTTGGCAAGGATAATGTCGAGATCCTGTTTTCCGACGATGGCTGTGGCATGAGTCTCGACGTCCGCCGGCGTGCCTTCGATCCATTTTTCACGACGCGGCGCGACCAGGGCGGTACAGGGCTCGGCCTGCATATTGTCTACAGTATCGTAACCAGTCGGCTGGGCGGACGGCTCGACCTCGATTCCGAGCCTGGCAAGGGCACGCGAATTCGGATCATCCTGCCCAAGGTGGCGCCGTTGGAGCAGGCGGCCGAATAAACGGCGCGGCAGTTCGAGCGGGGCTAGAGCCTTTGCCGTTCCGATGGAATCGGAACGGGGCTCTAGATTCTTGTTTTGACGCGTTTTTCTTTGCGCGAACCGGTATCCACCCACGGATCAGTCCGAGGGCATGCTCCGCTCGAAAACGCTCTAATCGGCGTCGGCGAGGAAGCGCAGCGTTGCCTTGAAAATCTGGCTGGCTTTACCCACCAGCGCGGTGCCGTCCATGACGGCGGAGGTGCCGTCGAATATTCCTGAAACGCCAACGCCAACCGGGCTTGGGCCGCCAAATAGCGGATTGACGTCCGGGCTCAAGGTATGACGCTGGATCAGCACCTCGCCCTTGAAGGTATTCCCGGCCTTGACGGTATAACTGCCGGTATAAAACAGATAGGCGTCGCCACCGAGAATTTTGCCATCCCGGAACATGACAACGCCGCTACCCTTGCCAGAACGCCCATCCTGCAAGGTGACATGGATCGAGTACAGACCGTTTTTCATACCATTCCGGGCTACCCCGTCTGTCCCGACGGAGCAGGCATCAGTTATGCCAAACTGGCACGGAGCGTCAACGCGGCAGGTTGGCTGCGATCATCGCAACCAAGCTGCACCTGCCGAATTACGAAAATATGACATCTGGGACGTGGTCAGACGCCGCGAGTTCCACGTCGATGCGACCGGCCCGGATGATCCCGTCGCCCCGGACCTTTTCCAGCCCGGCGGCGGCCGCCACCGAATTCGGGTGACGAAGGAGAACCTGATCCCAGGTAATCAGGGCAGGTTGATCTCCCTTGACGGATTTTCGCGCTGCTTGCCGCGATACCTCCGAATCGGTCAACCTGGCGCCGCCGGTTCCGGCTGGACCATCCCTATGCGCGCGGCCAATCAAATGCCGCTGGCCGGATCGCCACCGCCCCATGCAACCATTTCCGATGGTGAGAATTAGGGAAATAACCGGGGAACCCGCTGTCGGCAGTCGGAGCAGCCTCGCGACGGGATGACAATGAATACCGCGCTGCATCGCCTCGAACTGACCAGACTTGTCGCATCGAGCGGCTGGTCGAAAAGGACGGCGCGGCGCTGGAGACCCGGATATCTCAACGCCGGTGCGGTTGCCGTCTTGGCCATCCTGATTGCCGGATTTGTGTTCAGCATGATGACGAATTGGCCGCGTTCGTTTGGCCATGCCAGCCCGACGGCGAATGGCGAACCGGCACGTCGGGCCGTCGCGGCCGCAGATCCCGCGCCAGCGTCGGATGATGCCTCGCTCCGACCGGAAACCGTGCCGTTGGAGGCGGCCCCAGTCGACGGCTTGAGGATCCTGTCGCAGCATTGGCGCAGGGGCGGCCTCGGATCGAACGCGCTCGTGACCTTTACGCTGCGCAATCGCAACGACTATGCGGTCAAGGACATCGAGATTTCGTGTGCCTTCAGCCGTCGGGACGGCAGCCATTTGACCGACCGCACGCGCATCATTCACGACACCGTCAGGATGAGGGGTCGGAAACGCTTCGCCCGCCTGCATGTCGGCTTCGTTAACGTTAACGCCGACCGGGCCAAATGCACGCTGGTGGCGGCCAGCCGCATTTGATTTAAATATCCAAAGCCGCGTTCACAAGGAAGCGAGCAGGCCGCTTTGAACCTAACGGCACCGGCAGGAACCAATTATGTGAACGCTAGTTGTGAGAGTAATCCGCGTTGGTGCGGGCGGAGTAGGCTGAAATGCCCGTGATGCGATATTTTCTGTTCGTTGGAGCAGCGCTGCTGGCGCTGCTTTTTGTTGTCAGTGCAGCAATGCCGTCCCCGCCCGTTGTGAAAGCGACGAATACGGCGGCCGACTTGCCCATGATACGGATTCACAGCGAGCGCAAATGGCCGGAACGTCTGGTGTTCGATACCAGCGCCAAGCCTGTAGTCGTAGCGCCGGTTCAAACCGCCAGCATTGCGCCCATCCCGCCGGCCCCGGCGCTGAGAACTGACGCATCAACAAAGCTGACGGCGCGCGATGCCTTTGCACAAACCACGCCGGTCGATCTGCAAAAACAGCAAGCGAAACCGGCTCGAAAGCGCAGGGTGGCCAGGAAGCACGTGAGCCCGCCAACCATGTTGGTGGCACAACGACCGCAGTTTGGCTTTTTCGCCAATAACATCTGGTAGGGCTCGGCCTCAACGACCGGCGTTGGCCGAAATCGCCGCACCATTTCAGCAGTCGCGGCAGACGGGTCGTTGGTTACCGCATTTTGCGCAAATCGATGGGTGGCGACGGTCGCAGCGCTATTTGATCGTCGGCCGCGAAGGCCGCACACGCCACATCCTGACGGGGGAGCCATCGGACTCGAAGTGCAGTTCATAGCTTCTGCCGTTCTGGTCGATAGCGGAGCAGGCGATGCTGGAAATCTGTCCCGACACGAAGCTTCCGAGCTGCATGCACATTCCGGTCGATGTCTCGATCAGCGGCACTGGCAGACCGTCCCGCCTCGGCCGATCCTTGGACTTCAACAACATCCGGTCGATCGGCAGTTCGTACCGATCGTCCGGCAGCCTGCGGCCGTTGTCGCCCGAAAACGTGATGATGTGCCGGTTGTCGGTGGGATCGTCGAGCACAATGGTGAAATTGGCCCGCCCCACCTCGTTCTGGTAGAACGCAACGGCGCGACACGCAAAGTAGCGCCCGGCGACGATTAGCGTGCTGCATCTGCCGGAAATCCTTGCGAACGCAATGGTGCTTGGTTCTGACTGGGCCTCGGCTACGGAGGGGGTTGCGAGGAAAATAATGGCAATCGCAACAAGTTGCCGGCACAGGCTCATCGTAATGCTCAACTGACGGGAAACCGGCTCAGACGGGTAGAATAGGCGATTAAGGGCAGACTCGGCCATAATTGGGTCAAGAAAGAGACGGCATCCCCGACGTAACAGCGCAATCAAGGCCTCCAATCGATCGATACGCGCCGAGCGTTCCCTTAATTTCGTGACGAACGTCAGCGCTACAGTCTACATATTATCACATATCGAACCAACTGCTTCGCTTGTAAGGAATTCGCCGTGACTGAATCGGAAATCGTAATCATAGACCGCCATCCAGGCCGCTCGGCGCAATCCATCGGGATCGCGCGGGAGCTTGGTACTGATCCGGATCTGATCTATGAGCCGTCGGTCGGCGTGGTCGGCACCAAGGGCGACAGCCAGTGCTATATGGGCGTTGCGGCAAAGGTTGAGGCTATCCATACCAGCCTCAAGCGCCGAATCGGCAAGGGCGCGGGCCAGTTGAAGCTGCGTCTGGTCGAGCCTGAATACACCATTGCAACATCGGACGGCATCCGCAACGGCACGCGCGAGATGCGCTATTCGATCATCGGGCGCGAAGTCACTCACGATGCGCTCTGCGAACATCTCAGCGCCACCGGGCTCGCCGGCACCATCGCCGTGGTGGCCTGCGACAAGCCGCCGGTTGGAACGCTGGCCGCTCTGCTCGAGCACAATCAACCCTCGATCATCATGTCGGACGGCCCGATTCATCCCGGCACCGACCCGGAAACCGGCGAGAACCTCGACATTGTCAGCGCCTACCAGGTTGCCGGCCATCCCGATGCCGCTCATCGCCACCACATCGCCTGCCATGCCTGCCCGGGTTACGGAAGCTGCGGCGGCATGTTTACCTACAACACCATGCAGACCTTCATCGGGGTCGTCGGCATGCAGCCGCTGCACATGGTGGCCCCGCCATCCGACGATCCCCGCCGCCTCAAGGAATTTCCGGACCAGTTGGTCGAGCACCTGGCGCAAATGATGGCGAAAGGCCTCAAGCCCCGCGACATCGTCGTCCGCGATTCGATCCGCAACGCCGTCATCGTCGCGATGGCGATTGGCGGGTCGACCAACGTCACGCTGCATGCGCCGGAGATCGCGCGCGCCGCGGGGTTCGCGGACTTCTGGAAAGAGGTGATGACGCCGGCCGAGTTCAACCACCTGTCGCAGTATGTCGTTCCGGTGCTCACCGACGCCCGCCCTTATGGCAAGTATTCGATGGTCGACATCGACCGCGTCGGCGGCGTGCAGGTGATTGTCCGCGAACTGCTGGAGGCCGGGCTGCTCAATGGCGAGGTGATGACCTGTACTGGCGAAACTCTGGCCGAGCAGGTCAAGCGCCTCGGCGCCAAGGCCGTCGATGGCGAGGTGATCTATCCCGTCGCCAAGCCCTATAAGCCGACCGGCGGCCTGCGCGTTCTTGGCGGCAACCTTTCACCGGAGTTTTCGGCGATCCTGAAGCTGGCCGGTGTCGAGGGCGGGTTGGAAAACAATCTGTTCCGCGGCAGGGCGTGCGTCTTTGAAGGCGAGCAGAACCTGCTCGCGGCGCTCGACCAGACTCCCGAGCGATTCCAGAACAACGACATGATCATCGTGCGCTACGAGGGACCGAGCGGGGCGCCGGGCATGCCGGAGATGCTGGATCCCACCTCGCGCATTACCACGCTGTGCCGTGAGCGGGGAATCGTGGTGGCGCTGATGACCGATGCGCGGTTCTCGGGCGGCTCGGTCGGGCTGGTCATCGGCCACGTCGGCCCTGAAGCGGGCCTTGGCGGCCCCATCGCCCTCGTCCAGGACGGTGACGAGATCGTCGCGGACCTCAACAAGAACGAGTTGAACTGCACGGCGCTGGCAGATCCCGCAGTTTTCAGGCAGCGCAAGGCAGCCTGGGACAAGGTGGTGGCGGCCAACGGCGGCATCCATCCGAACTGTGGCGACGCCGATACCCGCCTGTTGCACCGGGCGCGGCTTAGCGCCGTTCCTGCTACCCGCGGCGCCGGCATGCATCCGAACCGCGAGGTCTGGGTGCGTCATCCGCGCGAAGCAGGGCGGTCAGGATTCGTGCCGAAGAACAAGTACCGGCCGGCGACGGAGAAGTCGTTTTAGGTCGATTGGCGCGGCAGGGCGGCGCCTAGGTCGAATCTATGGAACGGCAAAGCGATCAATCGCGGGTCCGCGGTTCGCGCGGCTGCCCTTCATGTCGGGCGTATCCTGCTGCGGAGATGGTGTATGCAGAGGCGTCGTACGGACGCGGCGCTTGTCGGGAAACGGCGCGCCCGACGTTGAGTCGAGCATGATCGGCGTCGTGCGAACGGCTTTCCAACCAGCCGCGCTGGCAGCGTTTGGCCAACCGTTCGTGTCGTGCAACGGACGACCTGATGCGTCGCGCTCGTCCTCGGGGGCCGAGGGCCGGACCGTCAGCACATGCACTTGGGGAAGCTCTGTCGATGGTGATGGCGCGTCGGACGATCGAATGGGAATGGTGCGCACTTTGGCGGGGACGATCGGATCGGCCATGGCCGCCTGGCTTGATCCCAGGAGCGGTGCAGGAGCCGCGCATAGAACCAAGATTGAGACTTGACGCGACATCTCGACCGCCCGCCTTGGATAGGCCGCCAGCGTCCGGCCGCGACGCCGATAACGCATATGCGTTAGTTCCTGCACCGCGCCGAGTTCTCCGTCCAGGAGCGCAACCAGCAAATCGCGAAGTAGGTCGAGTTGGTGGGACAAAAAGCCAAGGTGGCGCAACTTGCGCCACCTTGTTGCTGGCGGACAACGGCCACGCGAGGCAGGTTAGCAGACGGCTCCATCGAGCTAACCGCCGCAGATCATCCTGACGCGTACCTCACCTTCGGGTTTTTCCTTGAACCGAAACCCGATCGCGGATTTCCAAGTATTCTCGAGAAGCTCTTTCTTCTCATAATCTAGAAAAACGACGGATACATTCTTGTTCTCGAACCCCCGCACAGCGGAAAGCGACTGGATTGAGCTTCCTTTTTCGCAGGTCCATTCCTTTTCGCCGTCTGCGGGTTTAACGGTAAACAGCAACATCTTGGAAGCAGGCGTCGGGGGCGAATTAGTTGGCATCTGCCCCGGCGTCTGCGCCTTGGCTGAGCCGATTGCGGCCGCTAAAGAAATCGTGGCGAGAAACAAAATCTTCATGACGGCCTTCTCCTTGGCTACTGACCCGGCCGCTCAGAATGTGCAGCCGGGGATCTCGTATCATTCGGACGGGTACCAGTTCTATCAGACGACCCACCCGCCATGTCTCTGGTATGAAACCTATGTGTCCGGAACGGCCTCCCCAATTTCTTGGCGCGTTCGGAGAACTTCAAACTAGACGGATATCGCCCTGATACTCAAACGTTTTTTCGACGTTGCCGATGGGGAGGGGCTGGTTCGGGTGCGCCTTGAGGAAAGCGTAAAAACGGACAGCGAATGTTCCTCTGGGAAGGAGCGCCTCCATCGCCGCTTGCCGTTCTGGCGCGTGCGCACGAGGCAACAGCACTGTCTTGCTGTCTGCACTGTCTGAATCAGGGATAGCCGCGCGTTTTCATTGGGTTGTCGCCAGACAACGGACTGGACGGCGGCTCTATCGACTGTCTAGACCCCGCGCCCGAAAGCGCCCGGACAGCGCGACAGCGAAAATGACCCAAATAGCGCCATGTCAATCGCTGTTTGTTGAGAAAACAAAGCTCGCGCTGCGCGCGTTCGCTGGCGTTGGCGTCGGAATGGCCCTATCAACAGCGAGCGCGGGACAAGCCCGCGAACCTTTTTCACCTCTTTTGGGCGAGGACGCGGGAATGCTGTGGATGGCGGCGGCGATGATGTGTGTTTATTGGGGCTGGCAAGGCGCGCCGTTCCTGCGCTGGCCTGTGGCGACAGCCTTATTTGGTGCCGCAGCCACCGCAGCGCTGGTCATCGCCTCTCATCACAATGGTGAGGGGCCTTCGCTGCAGCAGAAAATGGTCGACGTGATGCTGACCTGGCTGGTGCTGGTGCCTGTTGCGTACGCTGTGGGCGTGGGCGCTGCCAAGGCGCGCGATATGTGGCGCTCGCGCTAGGCCTTCGGGGTCAGATCCAGCAATCTTCGTCGCGCTCGCCAGGCGCCGGGATCG